>DIAQ01000008.1 GCA_002414865.1 candidate division Hyd24-12 bacterium UBA5074
GCTGAGTGCCTCGCCTCCATGGCGGCTCTGCGCTCGGCGGGCACCGCCCCGGACTCGAGGCTCATATGGAGCCCGAAGAACTCGGAGAGCTCTCCGGCCGGGAAGTCGAGGGGGGGAGAGCCATGCATGGCCAGCACGAGGATATCCCTCATGACTTCGTCTCCACCGCCTTCATGGCTTCGGCGAGGTCGGCCAGCCCCTCCATCGCACAACCATCAACCGCCTTCGCCTCCTCGAGGAGCTCGATGCGCATGCTGTCGTCGACTTCGCTGCCCGCAACCTCCAGCAGGTTCCTGGCCACCCTTCCGAATGCGCTGGAGAGCCCGGTCGCCACGCCGGCCGCCTGGGGCCCGGCCGAGCATGCCAGCTCGTACATCCACGAAGAGGCCTTCTGCCTGCATTCAGACCAGACCAGGCCGCACCAGCGATTTCCCTGCGACGATCCGTGCCCCGACCTGACGGCCGACAGCCAGAGATCCCAGGCTCCCGGTCCTGAGGCGTAGGGCGCCTTCGACCACGCCTCGGGATGCCTGTGCATCTCGATGCCTGTCAGCACGCCCGCAGGAACCACGCCTGATGCGGCGGGCTCGCACATCCGCCAGGAGGTGAAGCCCACATGGATCTCGTCACCCAGCTCGCGCCAGGTGCCCCGGGTCATTCTCCGGGGCGGGTAGTCGGCGCAGCGCGGCCACGGGGCGGCTGTGTCGAAGCCCTCCTCGTCGTATCCGGTGATGAGCTGGTGTTCCATGCTGCACAGGGAGCAGGGCACGCCCCCGTCCAGGCTGCTGCGGAGCAGCTCTTCGACCTCGCTTCGCTCTGCCCGGTCGCTCGAGGTGGAGAAGAAGCCCAGATCGCGCGCTTCGACTCCCATTCCGCCGAGCCTCTCGAGCGCCGCCCTCCAGTTCCAGACATACGGCGCGCTGGGACAGAGCTGCTCGTGGATGTTGATGAAGAAGGCGAGCCCCGTGGAGCCGAATGCTTCCGCATCGGTCACCGCCTTCCCGTAGTAGTCGAGCACGCCCTTCACCACGCCCATCAGCGTCGTGTTGAACGGATACATGCGGATCCCGTTCATGCGCATCTCGATGAGCCTCCAATCGAAGTCTGTCGCGCCACGGCGGCCGGAGTCCCGTGGAAAGGGGCTATGCCGTCAGAGGCGCGGAGCGCCGGGGGTCGACCATGTCACGACAACCGACATCTGCTCGGGTGTCTCGGGGCCGGAGCCTGCGGAGTTCACCGCTGCGAGGGCGGCCTCACAGCCCATGCCCAGCTGCCTGAGTATGCATGCTGCCGCCATCCCCGTCCTGCCTATGCCGGCCCCGCAGTGGACCAGGAGGATACCGCCCTGCGTCAGCAGCTCCGCCGCCCGCGAAACCGCCGCGGAGAAGACGGCCTTGTCCGACGGCACTCCGAAGTCCGCGATTCCGCATACCGAGACCCTGAAGGGCAGGAGGCCGGCCTTCAGTGCGCGGGCGTACTCCGGCGACCTCCTCTCGATCTCCTCCACCGCGGAGAGGCTGAGAACCTCTTCTATGCAGGCCCCGGATGCGCGGTCTGTGAACTCAGCCAGGGGCTCCTCGCGGCCGGGCATCGAATGGAGGTAAAGCTCTCCCGGGACGCCTGGCAGGTGCACCCTGCGGAAGGGGCTCATCCAGCTCCTCTCATGGACGACGAAAAGGGCCGGCCCCTGCAGGGGACCCCGGAGGATCCGCAGACAGGAGCCGGCCCGGGACGAGATCCGCTACCTGATCACCATCACGCTTGAGGTGGCCGTGCCCGCCTCGGAGTCGAGGCGGACGAGGTAGACGCCTGCCGACAGGGGCTCACCGCTCTGCGTCAGACCGTCGAAGGCGATGACGCCCTGCGCCGAGGCCTGCGCGACCTCGTCGAACGACCTGACGAGCCTGCCCGAGATGTCGAAGAGGCTCATCCTGAACGATCCGGGCTGCGGGAGCGACCAGGCGACGCTGAAACCCGAGCTGACAGGATTGGGCCAGGCAGGGCCGAGGACCGGAGTCGCGACCTGGGGGGTTCCGCCGTCACCGACGCCCGTCTGGTAGGGAACGAAGAGCAGGGCCGGATCGCCGAGGAGGTTGTTCTCCTGCAGCACCCAGTTCTGCATGCTCATGCCGCCGGCGGCCTTGAAGGCGTCCTTGGCCGCGGCCTGGGCGTCGCCCACCCTCTGGATTCCGTTGACGAAGAGCTGGTTCGCGAAGTGGACCTCGAGGTGCTCGGACGGGCCCATGGAGGGAGGCGAGCCGTATCCGTTGTTCGAGTTGCACATGACGGCAACCATGCCCCCGCCCGTCCACATCATCAGCCTCTCGGCCACGCATCCGTTCACCGAGAGCTCGCCCGCGAGGCAGGCGATGGAATGGAGGACCGGGAGCTTGCCCCAGTTGGTCAGGCCGGTGTAGTTCTGATTCGTGATCATGTTGGCCGGGTTGTAGTACCAGTAGATGCCAGAGGAGAAGCCGTGACCCTGGGGGCTCACGTAGCTCACTCCCTGGTTGAGGATGTCGATCTGGTTCGTCGGGTGCCCCGAGCTGTTCTCGTAGAGCTTGTACTGGGTCCAGGAGTCGGGAATCCGGTTGGAGATCGAATCGCAGACGAAGCTCCCCCAGTACCCGGACTCGGGCCACAGGCCTGCGCCGCAGAGGAGTGCGGAGGTCCTCCAGGCGCCTTCCAGCGGGGCTGTCTCGTACTCGACGGTGCGCTGGACCATCGACGCGATCTGGGAGGTCGTGTTGGAGCTGAACCGCCCCACGGAGATGTCGGCGTAGTAGTCGAGGCCGTCGGTGTTCTCCCCGTACAGGTGGTCGCCGTCGCTGTCCCAGGTGTTGTCGAGATCGCTGTAATAGAGGTCCGCGGTCTCGTTCAGAGTGACGCCCGAGGTGAAGAGGCTGGAGATGCGATGGGTCTCGCTCCAGTCACCCACGACGAGGGCGTAGATCAGACCGTGGTTCTGGAACGCGTCCTTCAGGTAGTTGCGGATCTTCTCGGGGCTGTCATAGCCGGTGTAGTTGGAGTAGATCCAGTCGAGGGACACGAACTCGGCGCTCATGCCGAGGCTGTTCCGCAGGTCGACGAGGGGCTGGAGAGTGCTCTCGAGCGACGCGGCGCCGATGACGACCCAGGTGCCCCAGTCGGTCCCTCCCGAAGTCGAGCGGACCGAAGGCCTGCAGGAAGCCAGGTCGCCGGGATTGTCGACGAAGGTGGCGACGATCTGCGAGGCCGACTGCACCTGGTTGTCGGTGAGGCTGAGGACCGGAACCGACGGGTCGAAGTCGTACGACAGGGTGACCCTGGCGGAGGTGATGACGGAAAGCCTGCCCGAGACAGGGTTGTAGCGGAACGGGCAGATCGTCGCGGTGGCCAGCCTGAAACCGGTCCGATTGCCGTTCTCGACCGAGACGACGGGGCTCGAGGGGAACGCGGAGTCGTCGAGATAGATCGCCGGGTTCCTGTATACAGGTCCCGGCTCGGATCCCAGCGGCATGCTCCTCACGGGCATCAGGTCGTAGGACTCGCCGACCTGTGCTTCCGTGAGCACTTCGATTTCGGCCCCGGTCGCTGTCATGCCCTGGGGGATGACGAAGCAGCTGGTGATCGAGGGAAGCGCGGGGCTGCCCTCCTCGAAGCAGACGACCCCTTCGGGCCACCACACCATGTCATGGCCTTCGAAGGTTGTCATCTCATAATCGCCGGCCTGCATGTCCAGGTCGAACGAGATGGTTCCCGCGGAGACCGCCCCGGGGAGCAGCGCCATCGCGAGCATCAGGATCAAGGGGAGAGACCGCCCGGATACACCCTTCCACCTGTTCATCCCATGTCCCTTCAATATTCCTGGGTACATTCCCTACGATGCCGGTACACTTGCCCCAACGCCGTCACGGGTCAAGAACTCCGTGAACCGGGAAAAGTGCCCCGTCAGGTCGGCCTTCGCCGGGTCGGGGGGTTTCCGCCGATGATCTCGGCTCTCCTGAAGCAGCTGACGGCGTGGTCGTTCACCAGACCGGTGGCCTGCATGTGGGCGTAGCAGATGGTGGAGCCGACGAAGCGGAATCCCCTCCTCTTCATGTCTGCGCTCATGGCGTCGGACTCCGGGCTCGTGGCCCTGTAGTCCTCCGGGCCCCTGATCTCGTGGACGATGGGGAGGCCTCCCACGAAGCTCCACATGTAGGGGTCGAAACCGCCCATCTCGTCCTGGACCTCCAGGAAGGCTGCCGCGTTCGTGACCGCGGCCTGCACCTTGGCCCTGTTCCTGATTATGCCGGGGTTCAGGAGCAGACCCTCCACCCTGCTTCCGTCGAACCTCGCCACCCTCGCGGGATCGAAGCCCTCGAACGCCTCCCTGTAGTTCTCCCGTTTCCGCAGCACGGTCTTCCAGCTCAGCCCCGCCTGCGCTCCCTCGAGGGTCAGGAACTCGAACCAGAGCCTGTCATCGTGGACCGGGACGCCCCACTCCCTGTCGTGATACGCGACATACAGATCGTCGTCCGCCGCAACCCAGGGGCATCTGACGGGAGGATCAGGATTCTTCTCGCCCATCTCTCCGCTCCGATCGGGTGCAGAACCCGACGGAAAGCCGGCCGGAGGGGCCGGACGCAACTCGGGGTCGGGGCAGGAAACGAGCCTCTACCCGAACCAGATGCCCGCCATCGGCAGCAGCATGAAGGCAGCCGCGATCAACAGGCCCTGCGGCCACATGAGCACGCCGGGCACCACCAGGCACCACGCGGCCAGCACGGGGGACAGGGTTCCGCTCATCGCTCTCCCCCGGTGTCTCTCGTGCCGGCCACAGGCCTGATCCTTGCCGGCCAGATCTCTACGAACGGGGTCCCCTCTATCTCCATCGACTCCAGCCTGCCCTCGATCTCGACGTCCATGCCCTCCCAGGTGGAAAGGACATCTGAGGTCCCGCAGTATATGTCGAGCATCGTGCCGTCGGCCTGGCGGAGCTTCCAGGGGTTGTATCGCATGACGAAGGAGGGGGCGTCGGAGCCTGGCTCGTGGAGCACGGCGCCCGAGAATATGGTTCCCGTGCCTGGCGCCAGGTCGTTCCAGTCCTGGTCCTCGAACAGCTCCTGCCAGGGAGCAGGCGATGCGGGTCCGGGCTGGCTCGATCGAGTGCAGGGACAGGCAGCGAGCAGGGCGAGACCCGCCATTGCGGCGGTGAGTGCCGGCATGCGCGATCCAGACGTCATGAATTCCTCCCCTGTGGTGAACCGGCCCCGGAAGACCCCGGATCCGGGAGAGGCCGGGCGCCGAGTTCCGAAACCACCTTCGCGATGAGCCTCGACCTCGTTTCCGGGCGCTTCACGGACTCGATGGCGGCGACTGCCTGCCTGCGGGCGGTGTAGCTGGAGCCGTCGAAACGCCCGGAGGCTCCGGGGACGGCATCCAGAGCTGCCCTGAGATCCCCGGGCACCGAAACGGTCCTCGGCTCGGTGTCTTCGGAGAGAGAGATCCGGACGGTGCTCCCCGGGCCTTTCCCGAGCTTCCGCCGGATTTCCCTGGGCACGGGCAGCAGGTGGCAGGGCAGGCCCATCCTGACGATGGAGCACCTGCAGGAGATGCCGTCCATGAGAGCGATGACCCTGACTCGCTTCCTCCCGAAGACGGACTCCACATCGAAGGGCACCCTGACGAACGCCCCTCCTCCTCCGGCGTCCTCTATCAGGGCATCGAAGTCCGGAAGCGCGACAGGAGCGGGTTCGGAGGACATCTCGCCTAGAGCCCCCATCCTCTCCTCAGCAGAATGCCTGCGATAACCAGGAGCAGCGCCACCAGGAGCGGGACGACACAGGCATAGAAAAGCGGACCGACGCTGCCGGCGGTCTCGAGGGTCGCCTTCCTGTATCGCCGGATGTTGCCGACCAGGAACGACCCGATAAACGGGAACGGAGTGCGCGTGCCCCGCCGGTCGAGCCAGGCCGTGATCAGGACGGCCGATACGACCGCACCGAGTCCGCAGATGGCTGCAAAGAAGAACAGGAAGCCGGAAACGAACATGCTCGAACCCCTCTCGCTGCCGATGGATCGGGGACGCCATCGGGGCTAATATGCGACGAGGTCCGGGCACCGCCCGCTGTTGCCCCACGGCCCGGCAGTGGCGAGATTCGATAATCCTGAACCAGGGAGGCACAATGGTAGCGTTCATCGCCCTGGCGGCCGTCCTGCAGACTGCGGGATGGCCAGGCTCCGAGAGCAGGGCCGATTACCGGATGGACATCCGCCTCCTCCCCGACAGCGTCCTCGTGCGGGGCTCGACGGAGATCACCTTCATCCCGGCCTTTCCCGCCGATACTCTCTGGCTCCACCTCTACCCCAACGCATATCGCGACCCGTCCACGGCATTCGCGACCGACCAGGCCGAGTGGGGCGACTACAGCTTCGCCGAGGCGTCCGATGACGGCTTTGGATGGATTGCCCTCGACGGCTGGACGCTCGACGGGGACAGCATCCAGGTGCTGGTCGACGAGACCCTGGGGTTCATCCCCCTCGATTCCGCGGCGGCACCCGGCGACACACTCGTCCTGGCCGGGCGCTTCGATGTAAAGGTTCCGACCATCTGGAGCCGCATGGGGCACGACGGCGACCATTACGAGATGAGCCAGTGGTATCCCAAGATGTGCGTGCTCGACGACCGGGGCTGGCATCTGAGCCGATACCATTCCGAGGGAGAGTTCTACGGGGACTATGGCAGCTACGACGTGACGCTCGCGCTGCCGGACAGCATGGTGACCGCGGCGACCGGGCACCTCGACTCGATCGGCTTCAGCCCCGACTCCTCCACCCGCGTCGAGCGCTGGGTGGCGGAACCTGTGCACGACTTCGCCTGGGTCGCCGATCCCGCTTTCATGCTGCTCGAGCACAACTTCATCTATCCCGACTCCCTCGGCGGGAACATCGTGAGGATCCACGTGGCCGCGCAGGAGGACGAGATCGAGGAGTGGGAGGATGCCGGCGCATGGACCGACTCGACTCTTCTCTACTGCGGGGAATGGTACGGACCGTATCCGTACGATGACCTCTGGGTTGTCCAGAGTGCCTTCTACGGTGGCATGGAGTACCCGCAGCTGGTCCTGATAGGCCGCTTCGACATGCCCTTCGGCAGGTACTTCGAGATGGTGGTGATGCACGAAGTCGGCCACCAGTGGTTCTACGGCCTGCTGGGCAACGACGAGGTGGACGAGGCCTGGCTGGACGAGGGTATCAACAGCTTCAGCGAGATCCGGTACTTCGAGCGCAAGTACGGATTGCACGGGAACATGACCACGCTCCCGGGGTGGATCTCCGACAATTCCGATGCCGACGGCACAAGCGCGAGCTACGCAGGCATGGTTGCCGGCGGTGAGGAGGTGCCCGTCCTGAGCACATCGACCGAGGCCTCCGGAGGCAGGTACGACTACGGCGCCCTCTACTACTCCAAGCCGGCGCTCTTCATGAGGATGCTCCAGAACTCCATGGGGGGCGAGACCTTCGATCGGTTCATGCATATCCTCTTCGATCGATTCGCCTTCCACCATCCGCGGACGGAGGACGTCCAGGCGATCGCCGAGGAGGTCTCGGGGCGCCCGTGGCAGGCCGAGTTCGACACCTGGCTGCGCACCACGGCGTCGGCCGACGTCCGCGTGGACGACATCTCCTGGACCGGCGACTCGACGGTGGTGACGGTATCGGGCGACATCCCGCTCCCGGTCGAGCTGGATCTCGAGCTGACGCGCTGCGGGGCATCCGTGATGCGCAGGATAGGGCTCGAGCCGGGAAGATCCTCGACCATCAGCGTCCCCGGGCACTGGCGCCGTGCGGAGGTGGACCCGGAAACGCGGTACCTGGATCGGAACCCATGGAACAACTCGCTTCCGGAGGCGGGCAGGATCAGGCCGATGCTCATCCCCTACGAACAGCCATCGCGCTTCAACACATGGCTCCTCCCCCTGCCGGGGTGGGCGGACGGGACATGGGAGGCGGGTCTCTTCGGAATGACCCGCGCGGCGTCGACCAGGTCCGGAGGCCCTCTCGATGTATCCGGCATCTGGCGGCAGCCGCTCGGGGGCGACCGTGCAGGCATCTCCGGCATCTCGCTCGAGATCCCCCTGGATCGCTCGCCGAACTCCGGCTCCACGCTGGCATTCGATTACTGGTCGGGCTACGGGCGCGGACTGGTGTCCCTCGGCGCATCCTGGAATCACAGCGGGCCGTATCCATCCGATCCGAGCCACACCCTCTGGTCCTCCATCTCGTTCGAAGGGGTCGGAGACGACCCTGTCCTTGACGCCGGGGAATACTCGGCGGGCAGCGGGGCGGTGATCCAGGCCGGCGCTTCCAGATGGGAATGGACCAGGTCGGGCGCGAGATGGGGTCATGTCAGTCTGTGCGCAAGCCCGTCCTGGGATGGTGAAGAATGGGTCTCGGCCAGCTTCGAGGGCACTCTGACGCTTTCGGATCTCCCGTTCGATCCCGGCACGAGGCTGTTCGCCGGGAGGGTGTGGGGGGATGCGCCTCTGCAGCATCTGTACCGCCCGGGAGGCGGCCTGCAGGCAGGTGGCGTCATGGGCTGGATACTGCCGCCCGACGGGGATATCTCACCATCGGAGCATTACTTCGTCGAGTCAGGCCCCGCGCTTCCGGGCTACGGCGACGACCCTGCGAGGGGGAGGATAGGCATCGCGCTCGGCGAGACGCTGAAGATGCCCGTCCTGCCTTTGACACTGTTCGCCGATGCCGGCTGGATAGAGGGCTCGAGCAGGGACCTGACGGCGGCCGACATCATCTCAGACGCCGGGATAGGCGTGAATGCAGGCTTCGTGCAGGCCTGGTTCCCGGCGTGGGTGTCCGATCCCCTGCCGGGCGACGATCAGTGGGAGCTGCGCTGGCGGCTTGCCTTCAGCCTGTGGGGGCTCCCCTTCATGTTCTTCTAGCGGGGCAGCGAACTCCACTCCCCCGGATCCACGGGAAGCTCCGAGAGCGCCTCGCGGTTCAGACGAAGGCCATGCTCCGTCTCGGGTGCGGAAAGCCATGCCTCCACCGCCTCGAGCTGCAGCCTGCCGCGCGCTTTCTCCATGAGCTCCGCGCGCATCTCGTCGAAGCTGGCGTCATGCCCGGGGATCACCTCCAGCAGCCTGTAGAAGAGGCTTCCCCTGTTCTCGTCGAGCAGGACCGGGCCGTGCCACGAGGAGTCCGCATGATCGAGGGCGAACAGTGATTCGGCGTGCTCCGGTGGAAGGTCGTTCAGAGCCAGGGGCCTTGTCACGCCCAGGGCCGAATCCCGTCCCGCCCCGAAATAGCAGAAGGGCTGGAGACCCTCGACGAACCTGTCCGCCGAGCCTTCCTCCAGAGCAGCCTACCAGTCGGGCGTCATGCCGGCGGGAAGGTCGACATATCGTTGTGGCTGAAGCAGAAGTAGATGTCGGTCTGCGAGATGCCATCAAACGTGTCTGCGGCGATCCTGTCGCCCATGACGATCGAGGCTTCCGTCCTCAGCCAGGCGGCACGGTAGGTCGAGAGCGAAGGCTCGTCGAAGTAGCCGGCCCCGAGGGTCCTGTAGGCCTCGTAGCCTTCGACGACGCTGCCGACGCCCACGTACCAGGTGTCACTGCACGGCCTCTGGAAGCCCCACCACTGGGTGCCGGCGACTATGCTGAGGCTGACGGTCATCTGCGCATAGTAGACGGTGCAGGAGCCGAAGGTGAAGCCCGAGCAGACCACGGTGACCGGGTAGGAGGTCTCGAAGGTCGGAGTCGAGGATGTCATCGGTCCCGGGGAAGTGGCCCTGTCCGCCGAACTAGCCCGAGATCTCGGGCTGGGCGACTGCGAAAGCGCTGACATCTAGAAGCAGTGACAATTACTTCATGCCATATCCTCCCCAGGATATTGTTGATCGAAAGTGTTGACAGGAACTCGACGGTCCGCCGTCAAGCGCATCGGCGGCGCGGCAGCGCCATGGAGGCAGGTGCAGGTTAGTTCTGCGCCCTCGCCCTCTGCATCATCGCATCGTAATCCTCCAGCAGGGCCTGGAGATCTTCCTCGTGCTCGACCTCGTCGGACAGTATGGCCTGAGCCATGTTGTAGGTCACCATGTCCTTCTGGAAGGTCATCCTGGCCAGCTGGTCGTAGGCTCCGATGGCGCACTGCTCGCCCTTGATGTTCTGCTCCAGCACCTTCTGGATGAAGGGATCGGCAGGGGCTTCGTAGCCGCAGTGTGTCAGGCCATACCACTCCTGGGGGCTCAGGACGGGCGCGCCTCCGAGCTGCACGATGCGGAGCGAGAGCATCTCCGCGTGGCGCATCTCGTCGGCTGCATGCTGCACGAGCTCGGCGATCGCAGCGTCCTTCATCGGACCCATCACGACCTTGGATCCGACCCAGTACTGATAGTGGGCCAGCCACTCGTCGGAGAGCGCCCTGTTGAGCTC
>DIAQ01000077.1 GCA_002414865.1 candidate division Hyd24-12 bacterium UBA5074
CCTATCTGAGGAGAATCAGGCTGCAGGTCGAGGACGGCCCCGCAGCCTCTCCACCGGCTCTGACGAGATATAGCCCCGCAGGAGCAGGGCTGCCCGATCCGTCACAAGCGTCCCATGCAAAACTGCCCGTGACCTCCTCAGCGGCGAAGACCAGCCTTCCCGTCAGATCGAAGATCCTCAGGGGCACGGCGCCTTCCGAGGTGATCTCGAGCTGCACCGGGGCGAATGAAGGATTCTGGGGCGTCGTGACTCTCATAACGCCCTGTGCCTCCCCTCCTCCACTCATGCCGGTGGGGTCCGTGGAGGCCGCCCAGATGTCCCAGTGCAGGGCCGCATCCCTGGCTCCGTAGAGGGCCACGAGATGATCGGCCGTGCGATATGCCAGCGCGAGCGATTCGATTGCCGGGCATGCCGCACCGGTGAGCCCCGGACCCCAGCCGGAGGCCGTGTGGATCTTGAGCATCGCGGTCGACCCGTCCTCGATCCATGCCACGGATGCAGCTTCGCCGCCCGAAGAGGCGATGGCCGGTCTCGACGCAGTGCCTGTCGGGCAGACTGTCACCTCGGGCCCCCATGCGCCCGCGTCCCTGTGACGGACCCTGATACAGCCGTCCTGTTCCCATGCGGCCCAGAAACCCGAGGCTCCGTCGCCCGCGACGGCCGGCTCCCTGCAGGCGCCCGTCCCTGAGGAGATGACCGTCTCGGAGGCAAAGGCTCCGGACTCCGGAGCGTCCCTGAAGCAGATGGCAAGATGCCCCTCGCGCTCGGCCTGGTAGACGAGGCCGTACGACCCGGCGGAACGGGCGATGTCGGGCACCCTCTCGTCACCGTCGGCTGCCGAGATCTCCGCTGCGGAAGCCCAGGCGGTGCCTGTCCACATCCTGCCCACGATGTCACTCTCGCCCCCGGCCCAGCGCTGCCAGACTACCCAGCCCTTGCCGGATCCGCCGGCGACCGATGGCTCGACCTCGAAGGCGTCGGTGTCGGTGAGCTGGACTGCGGCATCCCACGACGATCCATTCCAGCTGGAGACATAGATGTCGTAGCCGTCGATGTTGTCATTCATGCTCTGCCATGCGGTCCAGACCTCTCCCTGCCCGTCCACCCCCACGGCGGGATGCCAGTCCCAGTACTCGTGTTCGCATATCTGCATCGGGACGATCCAGGTGTCGCCGGTGGAGCAGGTGCCGAGGATATTCGCACGCACCGTGCTGGAAGTGCCGAAGACCGAGAAGACCTCTCCGCTCGCAGGATCGGCGCACGCGTCCACATCTCCCTCGGAATGGATGCCCGAGGTGAGCTGGGAGGCAGCCCAGTTGCCCTCTCCCCAGCCACCGCCGTGAGAGGGCATGCCCAGGCGGGTGCCGTTGCCGTGAGGCAGGAGGGTCGGGTCCCCGAGCAGCACTGCCGCATGCTCGTATTCGAGGTTGCCGGCCAGCCAGACCCTGAAGGCCTCGCCGATGCTCTCCCCGGAGGCGAGCTGCTGGTACAGCTCCTGATAGTCGTTGGTGTAGTCGGTTTTGGCCTGTGCGATGGCGACCAGGCCGTAGGTGTCCCCCCAGATGTAGCAGCCGGCCATGTTGTCGATCTCGGTCCACCTGCCGTGCGTGCAGCAGTTGAGCACGAAGAAGAACGCCTGGGGATCGAGAGGAGCCACTTCATAGTTGTTGACGGTGCCGGCTCCGGCCGGTGGGGCGCCCACATGGAAGCTGCTGCCCCAGGGGCTCGAATGGGCGATCAGGTGGACCCATTCGTATCCGTTCTGCAGCTCCGCCCTGTAGTCGTCGGCGGTGGTGCCCGCAGGGTCGGCCTTCAGCGTGACATCCGAGTACGCAAGAGTCAGATAGCCCGTCAGGCCGGTGAAGGCCTCCTCATAGGCAAGCGCCCTGTCGGGGAGGGTCAGCGCTCCTGTCCTGTAGGCGTGGTTCTTGGCGAAGTACTCGTTCAACAGCTCCACCGACGTGCCATAGCTCAGCCATGTGGGGGTGAGCCTGCCCACGAACACCTCGGGAGCCCAGCCCGTGGCCGAGTCGAAGAGGCCGTCCCCGTCGGAATCCGTCCAGGTGCCGTCCATGTCCATGTAATAGAGGTCCACGGGGTATTCGCCCTCGGAGCCCTCCATCCAGCCCGCCGGGATATTGCCGACCAGCACGACCCCTTCGAGCCAGCCCATCTGGAACTGCGCGCAGATGGCTCCCTTGACCGCTCCGGGCGTGGGATCGGAAACCTCGAGATAGACAACGTCGTAACCGTCTGCGGAGAGGTCGTCTCCGTAGGTCATCAGGGCATCCTCGATGCCCGCCCAGAGGTCCGATTCGACGATGATCAGGATCGTGCCGTCGGCGCTGCATGGAGCAGGACTGCCGTGCATCGTGAAGGTCGTCGATTCACCTCCCCGGCTGTCGAACGCCCTCGTCCGGGCCGCAGGCGACGGCGAGCGCCCATGGGGATCCGAGTATTCGATCGGGATGCCCTCGGGGACGGCCATTGCGGAACCTGCCAGGGCTGATGCGAGCAGGATGGTGAGGAATCTCATTTCACGCCCTCCGAAAGCGGGCCGATCTCTGCCTCTACGGCATCGAGGATGGCTCCGGACTTCACCACTCCGGTCATGGTGTTGTGGTCGGGGTAGAGAGGCCTGTCCTCGCCGAGATGTGCGACATGTCTGCGGACCTCTGCGAGGGCGGCCGCAACCCCGCGACCGAATCCATGGCTCCTGAAGTCGAGGGCCTGTGCGGCGGCTATCATCTCGATGCCGAGTATGCCCCAGGCATTCTCGAGAATCTGGCAGTTCTTGAGCGCCGTGTTCATGCCCATGCTCACGAAATCCTCCTGGTCCGCCGCTGCAGGAATCGATGCGCAGGCCGCGGGAGTCGAGAGGATCCGCTGCTCGACAGCCAGCATGCCCGCCGTGTACTGGCTGAGCATCAGCCCGCTGAAGAGGCCGGGCCTCTCGGCCAGGAAGGGAGGCAGCCCGACCGAGAGGGCCGGGTTCAGGAGGCGGTTGAGCCTCCTTTCGGAGAGCACCGAGACCATCGTCACGGAGGTCCCGACCATCTCCATGGGCAGCGAGACCGGAGTACCCTGGAAGTTGGCTCCCGTGAGGACGGTGTCCGACTCGGGCAGGAAGATCGGATTGTCCCCGACCCCGTTCAACTCGGTCTCGACCTGCGATGAAGCATAGGCGACGGCGTCATGAGCCGTCCCGATCACCTGCGGAGTGCTCCGCATGGAATAGGCGTCCTGAACCTTCTGCTTCACCGCACCCGCCATGAGGTCGCTCCCCTCGAGGCAGCGTCGTATTGCGGCTGCGCTCCTCACGGCACCGCTGAAGCCCCGCAGGAGGTGTATCCTCTGGTCGTAGGGCTTCAGGTTGGCATAGAGAGCTTCGAGGCTCATGGCCGTCGCAATCTCGGCCTGGCGGAGCCACCTGTCTGTGTCGAAGAGCATCAGGGCGTTCATGCCGTTTAGGAAATTGGAGCCGTTTATCATAGCGAGGCCGTCGCGGGCATGGAGCACCAGAGGCTCCAGACCGGCCTTCCGGAGTGCTTCGGCTCCGGGGAGCAGCTCCCCGCCGAACCAGGCCGAGCCCTCCCCCATCGCCACGAGGGCGATCATGGACATCGGCGCCAGGTCGCCGCAGGCGCCCAC
>DIAQ01000010.1:0-479 GCA_002414865.1 candidate division Hyd24-12 bacterium UBA5074
ATGCGAGGGGCGGGGGCTTCCTGCGAGGACGGCGACCTGAGAGGCGGGGGGCGGCCGACGGCCGCCCCCCCGGGCAACTATCTGCCGGGGCACTCCGCAGCGACGTCGTCGCCGATCTTGCCCTGGTAGCTCTTCGCGAAGAACGCCGCGAACTCCGCCGCGAGCTTCGAGGCCTTCTCCCTGTAGGCGTCCTTGTCGGCCCATGTATTGAACGGCTGGAGGACCGAGCAGTCCTCGATCCCCGGGCACATCCGCGGGACGAGGACCTTGAAGAACGGGTCGGGGTCGCACTCCGCCTCGTCCAGGGATCCCTCGAGAGCGGCGGCGACCATCCTGCGGGTGAGGTTGATGTCCATCCTCCTCCCGACCCCGTACGGGCCTCCGCTCCAGCCGGTGTTGATCAGGAAGACCCGCGACCCGTGCCTGTCCATCTTCTCTCCGAGCATCCTGGCATAGACATCAGGGAGCAGCGGCATGAA
>DIAQ01000010.1:856-4421 GCA_002414865.1 candidate division Hyd24-12 bacterium UBA5074
TCTGCGGTCAGGAAGAGGATGGTGGAGGGGTGCCCCGAGATCGGGGGCTCCTTGATGTTCGACAGGAAGCTGAGCGGGTAGGACCCCCGGGAGTTCTCCGTGAGCCTCTGGTCGTTCAGGTCGAAGGTGCCGTCGGGGTAGATCATCGCGTTCTCGATGATGGCCCCGTGCTCCCCGGGAGGCGCCTCGTGGAAGCACGCCCGGTAGATGTCGGGCTCCTTCGTGGGGTTCAGGTTGATCAGCTTCGCATAGCAGCCGTATTCGAAGTTGCTGATACACTCGTCGCTCCACGAGTGCTCGTCGTCTCCCAGCAGGGCGCGCGTGGGGTCGGCCGAGAGCGTGGTCTTGCCCGTTCCCGAGAGGCCGAGGAGCAGGGCGGAACGCCCGTCGGAGCCCTCGTTCGCGCTGCAGTGGAGGGGCAGTATGCCCTCGAGCGGGAGCATGTAGTTCATCACCGTGAAGATGAGCTTCTTGACGCTTCCGCAGTAGGCGGAGCCGAAGACTATCCCGATCCTGCGATCGAAGTCCATCCCGATGAACATCGTGGAGGTGTGCCCGAGCGTCGGATCGACGCGCAGCCTGCCCTCGTACCTCCGCGGGTCGAGCTTGTGGTGCGGGGCCACGACAACCGTGAAGGGCCTGTCACTGAAGCAGCTCTGCGAGAGGAGCCCCGCATCGAAGGGCCTGAACATGTTGAGCGTGAAGAGCGCGGTCAGCGCAGCGTCGGAGACTGTCCTGACCTGAAGCGTGCACTTCGGGTCGGCTCCCACGAGGCGGTTGGTCTCGTAGATCCTGGGGGCCTTCGCATAGACCTGCAGGATGTCCTCCAGGACCATGTCGAAGGTGTCCTCCGGCACCGGGATACAGTTCGCGCTCGTCCAGTCGATGTTCTCTGCGCTTCCCGGGCGCTTCACCATCAGCGTGTCGCTGGGGCTGCGGCCGGTCGACTCCACCCTCGTCCATGTCGCCAGCGCTCCGCATGCCGCCTGCATGACCTCGCGGCCGGCGACACACTCCCTGATGATCTCGGGCCGCGGCGCATCCACTCGCACGTCACGGTGCCCGGAGAGCATGCCCGTGAGCTTCTCCTGGAAAGTCATCGCATCCCCCTCGGTTGTTCTCAAAGGAAGTCCTTCGTGTCCGGGAAGAATAAGCCGGGTGGAGGCGGCGGACCAGCTTTGAGGGTCCGGACCGGACATGGCGCGGCGCGGCGCGATAATGCAGAATCCAGGTCATGGGCCTGATACTCTTCGACATCGACCTGACGCTGATCCTTACCTCCGGAGTGGGCAGGAAGGCTCTCGACGGGGCCATGCGGGAGATGCACGGGATCGAGGGTGCCTTCGAGGCGGTGCACTTCGCAGGCAGGACAGACCGCTCCATCTCGTCGGAGGGGCTCGCCCGGTCGGGGCTCGACGACTCCGAGGCATCGATCCTTGCGCTGAGAGCAGCCTACATCGAAAACCTTGCGCGCGACCTGGCCACTCCGGGCTGCCCCATCGCGAGGCTCCCCGGGGCGCTCGAGCTCCTGGAGCGCCTCCGCGGGGATGGGCGGGCCATGGCCCTGGTGACGGGCAACTGGCGCGAAGGCGCCTGGTTGAAGCTCGCCCGGTGCGGCCTCGACCGCTTCTTCCGCGCAGGGGCCTTCGCGGAGGACGGCGCCTCGCGGAACGAGCTGCCGCCGGTGGCGGTCGAGAGGGCGGCGAGAGCCTTCGGGAGAGGCTTCCGGCACGAGGACTGCTGGATGGTGGGTGATACGCCCGACGACATCGAGTGCGGCAGGACCTGGGGCATGGCCACGCTCGGTGTGGCCACGGGGCCCTTCGGCGCCGAAGCCCTCCTGGCTGCCGGCGCCGACGAGGTCCTGGGAGGCCTCTCGGACACGGAGGAGGCGCTGCTGATCCTCGGCGGAGACCCGCGATGAGCCCGGTGGATCGCAGGGGCGGCAGGGCGCGCGCAGCCTGGTACCTCTACGACGTGGCCGACTCCGCCTTCGTCACCACCATCGTCGCAGCCGTGCTGCCCGCCTACTTCGCCTCCGAAGTCTGCCCGCCGGGGCCCGTGACGCTTGCCCTGGGTCCGTGGAGCATCACCAGTTCAGCAACCGCGCTGTGGGGGTATGCCGCCGGGCTGGCGGCCGCACTCATCGCCCTGGCTGCCCCGGTGCTCGGTGCCCTGGCCGACGCCACGGGAAGGAGGAAGGCGTTTCTCGCCGGCTTTGCGGCCGTCGGCATCTGCGCCTCGTCCCTCCTCTCGCTCTCGGGACCCGGGACGGTTCTCCTCACGCTGGGCCTGCTCGTGGCGGGTGAAATCGGTTTCGCTGGCGCCCAGGTCTTCTACAACTCTCTTCTCATCGGTGTTTCCGGATCAGGCGACCGGGATTCGGTATCCGCAGGCGGCTTTGCCTGGGGGTACCTCGGAGGCGGCCTCCTCCTCGCGCTAAACGTCCTGATGATCACGAAACCCTCTCTCTTCGGCTTCGAAGGAGCCTCCCAGGCGAGCCGCGCATGCTTCCTGACGGTGGCAGCCTGGTGGGCCCTCTTCTCCATCCCTCTGTTCGTCTTCGTGCCGGAGGAGAAGCCCGGCGCGGGCTCCGGCCGGTCGCCCTGGAGAGCTCTCGCGGCGACTTTCAGGGACATCCTGACGAGGAGGGACCTCGGGTTCTTCCTCCTGGCCTTCATCCTCTACAACGACGGCGTCCAGACCGTGATCATGATGGCCACGGTATTCGGGAAGGCCGAGCTGGGGCTGAGCACGGCCGATCTGGTCATGGCGCTCCTGGTGACCCAGATCGTCGGCTTCCCCGGAAGCCTCCTGTACGGCAGGGCGGCCAGGCGTTTCGGAGCCAAGAACGCAATCCTGACGGGCATCGCGGCCTATGTAGGAATAGTGCTGTGGGCATCCCGGATGCAGACCGCCACCGAGTTCACCATACTCGCCGCGCTTGTCGGCATATTCCAGGGAGGGTTGCAGGCGGTCAGCAGGAGCTTCTTCTCCCGCCTGGTCCCTGAGGGCCGGGAGGCCGAGTACTTCGGGTTCTTCTCGGTTTCGACCAGGTTCGCCAGCATATTCGGGCCGCTGCTGTTCGCCATCGTGAGAGACACCACCGGCAGCGCCAGGTCCTCGATACTTGCCACCGGAGTGCTGTTCCTGGCAGGAGCGGCCTTCCTTCTGCCTGTGGGGAGGCGGAGCGGGCGATGATCGCCGTTTCGATCCTGTGCATCCTGACGCTGCTCCTGGAGGAGTTCTTCCTCAGGAGGAGCGGCCTCGGATCGGGCACGCCCGTGTGGCTGGCCGGGGCCGACCCCTCGCCCATGGCTGCGGAGCGCGGTCACCGGTTGTCCGTGCGCTACAGGATCATCAAGCTCACGCAGTTCGCCGCCTTTGCGCTGCTCTGGGTGCTGGCGAGCGGCAGAGCCGGCAAGGCTCTCCTGACCTGCAGCTTCGGCCAGGTGGCCACGCAGCTCCTCCTGATGCAGGGCATAAGGGCCGTCGGAAGAAAGGTTCTGAGGAACCGGACATTCCTGGGGCTGATGAGTGTGCAGCAGGGTCTCCTTGCCATCGC
>DIAQ01000010.1:4817-5071 GCA_002414865.1 candidate division Hyd24-12 bacterium UBA5074
GTCAGGCTCTCGCCCCTGGGCGAGAACCAGTCCCTGTCCGACCTGCCCCCGCTCTTCGACTCGGAGGCGCTCGTGAGGAAGGCCACGCTGCTGTCCCTCCCCTGCCTCTCCATGGCGGCCCTGCCTCTCATGATCGACCCGTCTGCGCCGCTGCCCGCTCTCGCAGCCGTGATCGCCACATCCGCCGCGGTGCTCTCGGCCTGCATCCTGTTCCTCGGGCGGAAGAGGTTCCATCACCCGACGGCAGACGCCGT
>DIAQ01000012.1 GCA_002414865.1 candidate division Hyd24-12 bacterium UBA5074
TGCAGCCTGATTCTCCTCAGATAGGTCGGGTCGCTCCGTAGAATCCACCGAGAAGTGCAGGGAGCTCGTCCAGCGTCTCGATATGGTGTACTCTGGCAGGATCGGTAAGCTCGGCCACCTCGGCCTGCCAGAGTCTCTCCCTCGCACAGAGGACCGCCCATGCACCGACTTCCAGCGCGGGGTTCACATCGGATCGGGGGCTGTTGCCCACCACGAGACACCTTTGGGGTGGAACGCCCCTGTCCTCGAGGAGTCTGGACATCTCGCAGGCTGTCTTGCTTCCGACGACTACGAAGTCCTCGACGAAGCGGGACAACCCCGAGCGCCTGAACTTGTCGGTCTGATGGGAGTGCTCGCCCATCGTGTAGACGATCATCCTGATGCCCATCGAGGCTGTCCACTCCAGAGCGCTGGGCACACCGGGGAGGAGGATCACGGGGTGGGAGAGCAGGGAGTCGCCGATCTCCTGCATGCAGGATTCCGCCCAGTCGGGCGTCTCAGGGCAGAGCTCGTGAAGAACCGAGATCAGAGTTCCGATGTAGGGGCGCACCCCGTAGCCCGTCAGGGTCAGCCGCTCGATGTCGCGCCTGTGGACTAGCTGCCTGGCTTCGGGAACGCCCAGGCCGAGGGTCTTCAGAAGGAGGAGGAAGTCCTCTTCGGCGCGCTCGAAGAAAATGGCGCTCTCCCAGAGAGTGTCGTCAGCGTCGAAGACTATCAGGTCGGGGCAGTCCGGAGTACGGTTCATGGTCCGCGGATTATACTCCGGCGGAAGTCCGCCGCAACGCCGGGAGGGAACTTGAGGGAGAACACGAGCTTCATCCTGACAGCCTCGCTTGCTGCGTTAACTCGTGCAGCCCATCTCGCGGGATATCTTTCCTCACCCCTCTCCGAGCTCTACTACAGGCCCGTGCTGGCTGCCGCCAGGTTTGCGGATGAGGCTCAAATCATTGCCCATGGGCAAGTTCCATCGGGGGCTTTTGCATTCGCCGATCCCGGATATGCATACATCCTGGCAGCCTCGCTCCTGACCGGGACAGGCTTTGCGCCAGTGCTGGGACTGCAGCTCATCTGCGGCGTGTTGACAGCCCTGATGGTGTGCAAACTTGCGTTAACAGCCGGCGCAAGGCCCTCCGCCGCCTTCGCCGCCGCTGCGGTGTTCGTCCTCTATGCGCCGCAGTCGTTCTACGAGTTGACGCTGCTCTCCGTGTCCTTTGCCGGAGCCCTGGTCACCGGGCTGATACTGCTATCCACCTGGAATGAAGATCGATGGGGCCCGGTGCGCTCCGCCGGTGCCGGGCTCATTCCAGGGCTGCTCGCGGGACTCAGACCCCAGATGTTTCCCCTGATGCTGCTGCCGCTTGCCTCCATGATGCGGAAGCGCGCCTGGGGCGCAGCGGCCCTCTGCATCGCCTCCGCCGCCGTGCCCATGCTCCTGCTCGCCTCCCAGCAGGAAGCCAGGGGAGGGGACTTCTCTCCGTTCGCGACCTCGCTGGGATTCAACCTCTTCATCGGCCACAACCCGGACGCTGACGGGTTCAGCCCCGCCGCCCCCTCGGTCGGGCTCGTCGAGGACATGCGGAGGGACATACACCAGGTTGCCGAGGACCACGCCTCGTCTCTGGGCTATTCGGGAAGGACTGAAGCTGACAGATACTATCTCGGACAGGCCCTGTCCTGGATAGGATCGCACCCGGCTCGAACGCTGGAGCTGGCATTCGTCAAGCTGGCTGCCTTCTTCGGCTTCGCCCCGTTCGACTCATATTACGATGTATCCCGCGTTAACAGGATCGGACCCGCTCTGGCCTTCGGGCTGCCCAGATGGGCGGTCATCGGGTTCTTCTGCCTGGGCCTCGTGCCGTTCGCGATCTGGGGGAGGAGGAGAATCATGCTCCTCTTCCCGGTGGTACTCTGCCTCTGTGCAGACATGCTCTCCAACCATACCGAGCGATACTGGCTGCCGGTTCTTCCTGTCCAGTGTGCGGTCGCCGGAGCCGGGATCAGCCTGGCCTGCGAGGCTTTCAGACGTGGAAGGAGAGCCCGCGCATGCATCGCCTGCGCAACCGGCCTGGTGCTCGCTGTTCCGGCGGTGGTGCGGCCCGTGGTGCACATCCCGGAGGGCCTCTACCAGCAATCCCTCGCCGTCAGGGCATACCAGCTGGGCAGGTACGGGATGTCGCTCGACCTCTTCGAGCGGTCCGCGGTCGAGCTGCCTCCGGGGAGCTATGCATGGGTGATAAGCCACCAGGAGGCGGCGAGGATCTCGGCGGCGCTGGGTGATCAGGAGAGGGCGGGCGAACATCTGGATGCGCTGAGGGCCGCCGAAGCTAACTCCAGCGGCCCCTAGCGCGTTAACCCTGTCCCTCAGCTCTCCAGCTTGAATTCGTAGAGGATCGAGGTCCAGACTCCCACGGGCTGGCCGTCATCCTTCTCGGCGGGTGCCCAGCGGGTCAGCCTTGCCGACGCCACGGCCGAGGAGTCCATGCTCCCCAGACCCGAGGACTGTACGACCACGGCTTCTGCGGGGTCTCCGTTCACGTCCACGAAGACCTGGACGGTGACTCGACCCTCGACCCCCGCGCTCCTCGCCATGGCCGGATACTCCGGAACAGGTCGGAACGTGCACCGCGGAGGGACCGAATGGGGTATGAAGGTCCCGGGTACCGGTATCTCCCCGGAGTGATCGTCCTGCACGGGCACGTCGAACTCGATGGTGTCCACCACACGCAGGCCGGTGGTGTCGGTCGAGAGACTGATGACCTGGTCCTGGTCGATGTCCACGACGATCGCGTCCAGCGCATCGTTGAGATCAGGCTCGACGGGATCGGGGTCCTCCACGGGCGGGATGTCGTACTCGGGAAGGGCGTCGAAGCCCGTCATCTCCGACTGGCCCTCGAGCACGGAGATGGGATCCCAGGAGACGCCTGGACCTGCCTCGAGCGCGACGAGCATGGCAGCCAGCGCGAAGAGCACTCCCTCCTCGAACCGGCTCTGGACTTCAACGGTGTGTTTCATTGCACACCTCCCTTCGGCCGTTATACCGGCACGGGGAGGTGGCTATTCCTGATACGCCCGCCGGCGTTCAGCCCGGCGGGGGGAGGCGGGAACTAGTCCTTCCTGCGGAGCTTCAGGAAGAGCACGAGGGCGATCGAGTCGATCGAAACCAGGGTGGCAAGTGTCTGGGCGTCGCCGAAGAAGTTGTACCCGAAAGCGAATCGGAGGATGAGGAACACCAGAGTTCCCATGTACTGCACCTCCTTTCCTCCCGAACGATAAGGCCGCCGGACGCCGCGCGCAACTCTGCGGGCTGGCAGGCGCGGACAGGCGTCGTTATTCTCCGGGTCGGCAATTTGCGGGGCGCAGCCGCCCCCGGAGGATGACATGCCCTGTTCATGCACATCATCGCCGGGACTCCTGAAAATTTCGGGCCACCTGTCGGTGGAAGATGCACAGGAGGTCGCGAGCCTCTTCGCATCCGCCCTTCCTCCCGACGGGAGGTCAGGGCGGCTGGACCTCGATCTCGGGGAATGCACGGGTGCCGAGCCGGTGGGTGCCGGAGCGCTCTTCGACCTGATCTCCGATGCGAGAGCGTCTGGAATCGAAGTGGCGGTCAGCGGCGCCAGCCCCGAAGTGTCCTCCATGCTGCAGGGCTTCGAAAGGCATGCACAGGGCTATTCCGCGCCGCGCTCCCGCTGGACCGTCCACTATCAGTTCGAGGAGATAGGCGAGAAGGTCTCGGAGATGGGCGGCATCGCCGTCGGCCTCGGGATGTTCTCCAGGAGGACCCTCGATGCCACTCTGGCGCTCTTCGGAAACAGGAAACTGCTGCGCACCAAACTTATGCTCTACTACATGGAGCAGTCCGGCGTAAGGGCCATCCCCATCATCGCCATGCTCTGCTGGCTGCTGGGTGTCGTTCTGGGCTACCAGGCCGGCTATCAGCTCACATCCTTCGCCGCCGAGAACTTCATGCCCGACCTCATCGCCTACGTCATGACATGGGAGATCGCTCCTCTCCTCGCGGCAGTGCTGGTGGCAGGTCGCTCCGGCTCGGCATTCGCCGCCGAGATCGGCACCATGAAAGTCCGGCAGGAGATCGACGCCCTCAAGGTGATGGGATTCGACGAGTGGAGCTACCTCGTCACGCCCAAGATGCTGGCGCTCATGATAGTCATGCCCCTTCTCGTGCTCCTCGCCGACTTCTTCGGACTGCTGGGAGGCCTTCTGGTGGGCGGCTGGT
>DIAQ01000058.1:0-7839 GCA_002414865.1 candidate division Hyd24-12 bacterium UBA5074
TCGGTCGCCTCGATCGATTCGTCGGCTGCAGGGGCCGATTCGTCGGCCGGCTCCCCCGATTCTCTCGCGGGCGCCGAGGCTGTCGCGCCGGACGACTCGATCCCCTCACGCCTCGTCACGGTCATCGTGGAGAACGGAGAAGGACAGCCCATCGTGAGCGCCGTCCTGGAAACCAGGGGAGGCGGCGTCACCTCCTGGCAGCTCCCCGGCTTCCAGTCGATGACCGGGGCGGGAGGTCGCGCCGATCTGCTGGCCCGTGCGGTTTTCGCCATGACGGACGGAGCCGGCGCCCCACGGATCTTCTCCACGGAGGCCCCCGACACACTGATAGTCTCAGACGCGCCGGACAGCGTGGTCATGTCCTCCGGGAGCGTCACCCGCACCTACCGTTTCACTCCCGGCTCCTATGTCTTCGACCTGGTGCAGAGCGGCGACACCGGGGGCCTCGAGCTGGCGTCCGGAGCGCTTGCCACCACGGAGGCGCCCATCCCGGGACAGCAGTATTTCAACGCCGCCTGGTTCGCCGAGAAGTTCAGGACCGCGAAGACCTCCTCGCTCGAGGAGGAGCGCCCGCTCGGGAGGGTTCGCTGGGCAGGCGCCAGGTCCCGCTATTTCTGCATCCTCCTTATGCCCCTGGAGGGCGACGCGAGGATGGATGCCTTCGCCTCGGCCCCCTCGGGCCAGGTGTCCCCGCTCGTCAGGACGGGCGAGACTTCACTGAGCATCTATGCGGGCCCGGTCGACTACGAAGAGCTCTCCGCGGTGGGGCGGGGGGCGAACAAGCTGGTCGACTTCGGCTGGCCGATAATCCGGTGGATCGGGCTTCTCATCTACCTGTTCCTCGAGAAGGCCCTCTCCTTCATCAGCAACTGGGGCCTGCGCATCCTGGTGCTCTCCGCCGCGATGAAGCTCATGCTCTGGCCGCTTTCCTTCTCGAGCGCCAGGTCCATGCGGCGGATGCAGCTCGTGCAGCCCAAGGTGCTCGAGATGCAGAAGAAGTACGCCAACGACCCCGTCCGCCAGCGCCAGGAGATGCAGAAGCTCTACAAGGAGAACGGGGTGAACCCCCTCGGCGGATGCCTGCCGCTGCTGCTCCAGATGCCTATCTTCTTCGCCCTGTACAGGGTCCTTGAAAGCGGGATCGATCTCAGGGGCGCCGGATTCCTCCTGTGGATCACCGACCTCTCCCGGCCCGAGACACTGATACCGTTCGGCACGAGCGTCCTGGGGCTGACCGGCATAGGGCTCCTGCCGGTGCTGATGGGCGTGGCCATGTTCCTCCAGCAGAAGATGACCACCACCGATCCGTCCCAGAAGATGATGGTCTACATCATGCCCGTGTTCATGACATGGCTCTTCATGAAGTTCCCCGCGGGGCTCACGCTGTACTGGTTCGTGAACAACCTCCTCTCCATCTGCGAGCAGATGCTGCTGAAGCGGGGCCCATGGGCCCATCGGAGCGCCTCGCCGGCCAGATGATTCGGAGGGGCGGCGCACAGGCTCCGCCCGGGAAGGAAGGCCCGCCTTGAGCGGCTTCCCAGTGATAGCGGCCGTCGCCACAGCCAGGGGCGAGGCCGCTCTTGCCGTCGTCAGGACGAGCGGGGGCGGATGCTGCTGCATGGTCGAGGACCTCATGGGTCTCCCGTCCGGCAGGCTGTCAGGCATTCGCCGCGCGGTGGGCAGGATAGGCGCCGACGAAGTTGTGGCCATCTCGTGGCCCTCCGGGAGGAGCTACACCGGAGAAGAGATGGTCGAGCTGGTATGTTTCGGCGCCACCGCGGCCACGGCCAGGATCATGGAGGCTCTGGCGGGGGCCGGCGCGGCACCGGCCCGGCCGGGGGAGTTCACGAGGCGCGCGGTGCTGTCCGGGAGGATGAGCGCGGTGGAGCTGATAGCCCTTTCCTCCGTCTGGAGCGGAGCGGGGAGGCCCGCCGAGCTTCCAGGCGATGCAGCCCGCCTGCTCGGCTCGGTGCGCCTGCTCCTCGAGGACATCGAGGGCGCCATCGAGTTCGGAGATGCCCAGGAGGGAGGCGAGGCTTGCGCCCTCGCCGCCAGGGCTGCAGGTCTGGCGCTGGATGCCGCGGGGCTGGCCAGGGCCGCCAGGGAGGCCGAGGGGCCTCTCAGGGTAACCATCCTCGGGCCGGTCAACGCCGGCAAGTCGACGCTCTTCAACGCGCTCCTCGGGGAGGACAGGGCGATGGTTTCCGGCAGCCCGGGCACCACGAGGGACGGCATCAGCGCCCGTGCCGACATCGGCGGCGAGGTCGTGGAGCTGTCCGACAGCGCAGGCAGCGGCGGCGGAGGCGAATTCGATGCCGAGGCCTGGGATCGCTCCGTCGCTCTGGCCTCGCGGGCGGACTGCCTGATCTGGCTCTGCGACGCAGGCGGCCGGCGGCCTCCTCCGGAGCTGGCGGAGATGGGCGTGCCGATTCTGGAGGCCTGCGGGAGATGCGACCTCGGAAGGGGGCCGGGCCTGAACGTTTCGGGACTCACGGGAGAAGGCCTGGAGGAGATCGGGGCCTGGATTTCGGGAAGGCGCCCTCCGAAAGGTTGCGCGCATGCCGCCGGAGCTGTCGAGAAGGAACTTCTCGAGGCCGCGGCGCTCCTAGGGGCCGGGGACTATGCGCCTGCCGCCGAAGGCGCAGGCAGGGCATCCGGGCTGCTGGGAGGCCTGCTCGACGAAGGCGCCGGGCCTTCTGCCGTGGAGAGGGTCCTGGAGCGGCTGTGCATCGGGAAATAGGCGCAGCGGGGTACGATGTGGTAGTCGTCGGTGGAGGGCATGCCGGAATCGAGGCAGCCCTTGCTGCGAGGCGCATGGGTTGCTCCGTGGCAATTGTCGCCCTCAGGGTCTCGGGCATCGGCGCGATGTCGTGCAACCCCGCGATAGGCGGAGTGGCGAAGGGCACCCTGGTGCGGGAGATCGACTCCCTGGGCGGAGCCATGGGCGAGTCGGCGGATGCGAGCTCCATCCAGTTCCGCATGCTCAACCGCAGCAGAGGGCCGGCAGTCTGGGGTCCGCGGGCGCAGAGCGATCCGTCCCTGTACGCCCGGGCGTCGGCGGAGGCGCTGGCCCGGGCCGGAGTGGAACTCGTCGAAGGCGAGGCTGCCTCCCTGGAAGGCCCTTCGGAGCTGCTGAGGGGTGTTGTGCTGGCGGGAGGGGCCACGCTGAAGGCGGGAGCGGTGGTCCTTGCGACGGGCACATTCCTGCACGGGAGGCTCCATCGCGGGCTCGAGTCCTGGAGGGGCGGGAGAGCGGGAGACGCCTCGTCGGACATGCTCTGGGACGACATCGTCGCCAGGGGGTTCCACGTGGAACTCTTCAAGACGGGAACCTCGCCGCGCATACATGCAGGCAGCGTGGACACCTCGGCGCTGGAGATCCAGCGGGAGGAGGGAGGAGACTACCGCTTCTCCGTCCGGAGGCGCCACGACGGCCCGGGCACGAGGATGCCCTGCTTTTCGACGGTCACGGGTCCGGGGACGAGGAAGGCCGCCCTCGAAGGCATGCGCGAGTCTCCGCTCCTTGCGGGCAGGATCTCGGGCAGAGGCCCGAGGTACTGCCCCAGCTTCGAGGACAAGGTCACCAGGTTCCCGGACAGGGAGGCCCACCCCGTGATCTTCGAGCCGATGGGCGCGGGAAGCAGGTGTCTGTACCTAAACGGGCTTTCCACGAGTCTGCCGAGGGCTGCGCAGGAGGCCATGGTCAGGTCGCTTCCGGGATGCGCAGGCGCGGTGGTCGCCTCGTGGGGCTATGCCGTGGAGTACGGGATCCTGTCGGGGGAGGAGCTCGAAGGCACCCTCAGATGCAGGAGGACCGGGAATCTCTTCGCAGCGGGCCAGGTCTGCGGAACCTCGGGATACGAGGAGGCGGGGGCTCTCGGCCTTCTGGCGGGACGCAACGCCGCCGCTCTCGTCAAGGGCCGCCCTGCGGTCATCCCGCAGAGGGGGGAGAGCTACCTCGGAGTCATGGTGGGTGACCTGACGGGACGTGGAGTCAGGGAGCCCTACAGGTTGTTCTCGTCGAGAGCCGAGAACCGTCTGCATCTCAGGGCCGACAACGCATTCGCCAGGCTCTCCGGAACGGCTGCCGCCTGGGGAGTGGCGAGGGACGGGGACGCGGAGCTGGCCGAAACGGCGGAACGGCGCAGGAAGCGCCTGCTCGGCGCCCTGCGGGAGGCCAGGGTGCAGGGCACACGGGCCATCGACCTCTGCCGGAGGCCAGGGACGACGATAGGCGAGATCGCAGGGTGCCTGGGTCTGACGGAAGACGGGGAGGGCGAGCTCCTCTTCTCGGTGGTCTGCGACGAGAGATACAGGGGCTACGAGGAAAGGGCCGCCAGAAGGGTGTCCGAGCGCAACGCTCTCGACGGCGTCTCGCTCTCGGGGCTGGTCAGCTATGAAGGGCTGGCCGAACTGAGCTGGGAGGCCAGGGAGGCGCTCGAGCGGGAGAAGCCAGCCACGCTGGGGCAGGCAACGAAGGTCCCGGGAGTGCGCCCTTCGGATATCGATGGACTCCTGGTGGCGCTCGCCCGGGGGTGTTCCACGTGAAACACCTGCCCTCCGCCGACCTCATGCTGGCGGATTGCCAGGCGCTGGGGCTGAGGCCCGGAGACTCCTGGGCGGATCTCTTCGAGGCCTATGCCGGGGAGCTCCTGCGATGGAACGCGAAGATCAACCTGGTGGGCCCGGCGGAGCCGGCAAGGCTCTGGCGGAGACACTTCCTCGAGTCGCTGGCGCTGCTGGCCGCCTCACCTCCCGGAGTGACCTTCGCGGACATCGGGAGCGGGGCTGGTTTCCCGGGGCTCGTCATGGGCATCTGCGGGAGGAAAGGCCTCCTTCTCGAGCCCAGGCGCATGAGATACCTGTTCCTCCTGCAGGTCGTTGAATCCCTGGGTCTCGGGGAGGTCACCCCGGTGCACGCGCGCGTCGAGGATTCGGACCTGAGAGGCATCGGGCTAGTGACGGCCCGGGCCCTGATGCCGCCGGACCGGCTGGCCGGCATGCTGAAGGGAAGGGCGGAGCCCGGCGCCGTGCTCGTTGTCAGGATCCCCCCCGAAGCGGATCCCGGGGAAGGTGAGATGGTCATGGATCCTCCGAGCCCTCCGCTTGACCGCCCCGGCCCGATCGCACAATATCGGCTGGCTCGATGAACCCGTCTCCGGGATGGCGCCGGAGCCGTCCTAATCGGAGGAAATGAACCGCATCATAGCCGTGGCCAATCAGAAGGGCGGCGTCGGCAAGACGACGACCGTCATCAATCTCGGGGCGAGCCTTGCAGCCTTCGAGAGGGACGTCCTCGTGGTGGACATGGATCCGCAGGCGAACGCCACCAGCGGGCTCGGCATGCCTCCATCCCCCGACCATGACATCCATGCCCTGCTCGCCGGCAGGGCCGGGCTGGCAGAATGCATCCGCAGCACCGCATTCGACGGAGTATCGATCGTCCCGGGCTCGCGTGACCTCGCGGGTCTCGAGATAGAGCTCGCAGCGCAGGACCGCCGGGAGTTCTTCCTCAGGGATGCCTTCGAGGAGTCCCTCCCCTCCAGGTTCCAGTTCGTCCTCGTCGACTGCGCTCCCTCGCTGGGGCTGCTCACCCTGAACGCGCTCGTGGCGGCAGACGCGGTGCTTCTGCCTCTGCAGAGCGAGTATTACGCGCTGGAGGGGCTGACCCATCTGCTGGAGACCATCAGGAGGGTGCGAGGGGCATGGAATCCCCGGCTCGAGGTGGAGGGCGTGCTCCTGACGATGTACGACAGGAGGCTGAAGCTCAGCCGAGAGGTCGAAGCCGATGCGGAGGCGCATCTCGGTGGAAGGGTCTTCAACACCCGGATCCCGCGGAACGTTCGCCTAAGCGAGGCTCCCAGCTACGGCAAGCCTGTGCTCCATTACGATCTGGAATCGCCCGGCGCCCGGAGCTATCTCCGGCTTGCGGAGGAGATCCTCTCGAGATGACGACACAGCAGAAGCGAGCTCTGGGCCGGGGCCTGGAAGCCCTGCTGCCCCAGGTGGAGCCTGCGGGAGGGGAGATCAGCCTCGTCCCGCCCGACAGGATCGATCCCAACCCGTTCCAGCCCAGGAGAGCCTGGGACGAGGAGGAGCTGCAGTCCCTCGCCGATTCCATAAGCGCCCAGGGAGTGCTCCAGCCTCTCGTGGTGAGGAGGAAGGGCTCCCGGCTCGAGCTGATCGCCGGCGAGAGGCGGCTGCGGGCCTCGCGGATGGCCGGTCTGACCTCCGTGCCCGTCATAGTGAGGGCTGCAGACGATTCCCAGATGCTGGCTCTCGCGCTGGTGGAGAACATCCAGAGGCAGGACCTGGGACCCATGGAGAAGGCGGAGGCCTTTTCCGGCCTGGCGGCACAGTTCGGGCTGTCCCAGGAGGAGATGGGCCGACAGACGGGTCTGAGCCGTCCCGCGGTCTCCAACTTCATGCGGCTGCTCGATCTGCCGTCCACCGTCCAGGACCTGCTGAGGGATGGGAGCCTGTCCATGGGTCATGGGAGGGCCCTTCTCGGTCTGCAGGGGAAGGCCGCCCAGGAGAAGACCGCCTCCTATGCGGTCTCCCGGCGCCTCTCTGTCCGGCAGCTCGAGGATCTGGTCCGCCGCGGAGGCTCGTCCTCGAAGCGCAGGCGCCCCCGGAAAGCCCCGGGGGCCGACCTGAAGAGCCTGCAGGACAGGGTTCAGAGAAAGCTCGGCGCGCGCGTCAGGATAATGGAGAAGTCCGGACGGGGCCGCATCGAGATAGCGTTCTCGTCCCTCGACGAGCTCGACAGGTTGCTCGAGATCCTGGAACGCGGCTGACCGCCGAGGACCCGGAGGTTCTCCTTGCCAGAGAGACCCGAAGGCCCGGCCGACCGGCCAGCGAGGCCGGAGGCCCTCTTCGAGCAGGCATGGAACGAGATAAACGCAAGACTCGCAAGGGTGAGGCGCGATCTCGAGCTGGCGGAGAGGAACGGCCTGGGGGACCTTGCCAGGCAGGCCATCGGGCGGGAGCTCATCGCGCTGCAGGAGACGGTCGACGATTTCGCAGGGCGGTGGATGGACTTCGAGAGAAGGCGGAGAGGCCTGGAGCAGAAGCTGGGCCGCCAGAGCTAGCCGTGCGCGCCCTTTCCGGGGGCTCCGTTCCCGCTGTCCGGCGGAGTCTGAGCGATGTTGTACTCCCGCATCAGGGCTTCGAAGCGCATATGGAAATGGACCCAGTTGTCGGCGAACAGCTCCACCTGGGATGCCAGCCTGTCCAGGGCGCGGGAGATGTCCTCGGGGGAGGCATCGCCATCCGCATCGAGGGAGTCTGCGGCCCCCGATAGCTTGTGGAAATGGCGGTCGACGCTCTCCCAGCCTTTCTCGAAATAACTCTCGGCCAGCAAGTCCTTCAAGTCGATCTCCTGAAAGTGCTCTCCCCCCCTGCAGTATCTCGATCCGGCGCCCCGGAGCGCAAGCCCCCGCAGGAAGTGTGCTCCGCTTCGTTGACAGCCCCCGGGCGCCCTCGTATAGTGCGTTCCCTCAACCGAAGGGAGAAGCGGTGGCATACAAGATCACAGACAAGTGCATCGCCTGCGGAACGTGCCAGGGCGAGTGCCCGGTCGAGGCCATCAGCGAAGGCGAGAAGTACAGCATAGATGCCGCGAAATGCATCGACTGCGGCGCCTGCGCATCGGTCTGCCCCGTGGAGGCCATCGAGGCCCCCTGACTGCCGTTCTGCTGCGGAATCGATGAACGCGGCCGGGGCCTACCCCGGCCGCATCTCCTTCTCGAACCGGCCCGACAGAACGCTTCTCTCCTCCAGCTCTCCCAGGGTCACGGTGTCGAAATCGGCCAGGAGCGAATCCAGGCGCGAGTACAT
>DIAQ01000058.1:8211-15997 GCA_002414865.1 candidate division Hyd24-12 bacterium UBA5074
GCCCCGGGCCGAGATTCTCCCGAGCATGGCCCTGTGCAGCCGTCCCGGGTAGAGCCTCATCCAGGCTCCACCACCCGCCGGGACGCGGTGGCGACCCAGGCCCAGGGAGGCCACGGGCAGCTCGTGGATCCCCTGGCTGCTTCCGAGCAGGGTGAAGGGCGCCAGCGGCGCCTCCGGCATGCCGTACCGGTGCCTGAACATCGGGTAGACGCTGCTGTCCCATGAGTAGCCGGCCTCCACAAGGGCGTCTACGGCCCAGGGAGCCGTCTCCGCGACCATGGTGAAGCTCGGGGCCCGGTAGCCGGAGGGCGGCGGGAGCCCGAGTGACGAGCACAGGTTCGAGAACCGCTCGAGGTCGCGCCTGAAGTCGTCGGGACCGCTGCGCGTCAGGGGCACATGGCCGAAGCCGTGGGAGGCGATCTCGTGGCCTGCTTCGAGGATGCGCCAGGGCAGGTCGCGGCAGCCATCGAGAACCATCCCCAGGAGGAAGAAGGTTGCGCGGCCCGAGCGCTCCTTCAGCAGATCGAGCAGGGAGAGGACTGTTTCCTCCGCCCGGCGGGGCAGGTCGCCATGCGTCGACTCCGGGAATGTGGAGGACAGGGCCTCAGTCTGGAACCACTCCTCCACATCGAAGGAAAGAGCGATCTCACGGCGCTTCGTCACCATATCCGACCGCCTCTGCGCCGGAACTCCCGGACATCGGAGGCAGTCGGGAAGCCGTTCACGGTCCCCTGTCCGGCCGGGTTCGGCAGGAGCTCCCATCTGCCGGTCCTGAGGATTGCCAGCCCATCCACGATGAGATCGGCCGCAGCCCTCTTGCTCGCCGCGAGCAGCTGGTGGAGGCTGGTGTCCCCCCGGTTCGCGGGTATCCTCTTCTGGAGGAGTATCTGCCCGTCATCCAGGCGGCGGCTCATGACGTGCAGCGTGACGCCGGCCTCGGGCGGGTCGGCCATGAGGGACCAGAAGGTCGGCAGCATGCCGCGGTTCTTCGGCAGCAGGGCGGAGTGCACGTTGAGCGGCATGATCCTGGGGATCTCGAGAGTGCCCTTCCGGAGGATCTGCGGGCATGCGATGGAGATCAGCACGTCTGTGCCGACCGAGCGCAGAAGCTCCCGGAACCCGGCCGAATTGGCGTCGGCGCATCTCGTGAAGCGCGCCCCCGCGGCCTCGGCAACCCGCCTGAGCGAGTGTCTCCGCGCCGACGGCATGCCGAGGATCCCGCCGATCCGCAGCAGGATCATCTGAGCACCCCGGACCGCGAAGCCCGCCGGACCGTACAGGGCGAGATACCTGCGGATGTTCGTGGAATACGATGAAAACGAGGCGTGGCCCGCCATCGCCGCGACCATGAACGAGCAGCCCTCGGCGCGGGCCAGGATATCCGCGACGGTGCCGGGGATGTTGAACGGCTCGTCGTCGCAGAGGAGGACTACGGACAGGTGCGCGCGGGGCTCAGGCCCTGCAGCGGAGGGCATATGCATAGAAGGCTGCGAGGATGATCGTCAGACCCGAATAGAAGATGGGGCTCAGCAGCAGGCTGCCCAGCACCCAGAACGCCATCAGGGGGGGCGAGGCGAGGCGGGCATGCCTGGCCAGGCTCCACCGCCCGGGGGCGTACTTCCTGTGGCTGCCGTACAGGTCCTCGGAGAAGCTGAAGAGGACGACGGACACCGCCACGAGCACTAGATGTAATGGCATGCCGCCCAGTAACATGTCGCTATCTACGAACGCCAGCCCCCATGTGATGATGGGTAGCAGGGACAAGCCGGCCAGCAGCGAGTAGAAGCCGAGGAGAAGGACGGAATCGTCTGAGAGAGGCCCTCTGCGCTTCGAGAAGGCCTCGAGGAAGCGGGCCAGGAGGAGCCTGCTCAGCCTGAAGAGCCCGTAGAGGGCCAGCAGGACCAGGGCCACCAGGGCATAGTCGAGAAGGCGCGAAATCATCGGCAGCTCCTGCTATTCGAGTTCGCACAAGTATTCGGCGGGCCGAGCGCCCGCGGCAAGGGCGGTCAGCGCCGGCGGATCCGGGAGAACTGGACCGCGGCTCCGGCTGTCGCGATGCAGGCTGCGGCTGCCGGGACCGCAATGGGGGGGAGTCCGACGATGCCCGCAGCGCCTGCGAGAGCTCCCAGGGCTGACGCAGAGGCGGCCGCTCCAGTGACGGCGGTGGAGAAGGCCATCAGGTACCTCGCTCCCAGCAGCCCGGCCAGGCCCGTGAGTGCGGCCACGAGGAGGGACGCCGGAATGCCCAGGCCCAGCAGCCCGCGGGACGCCGCCCAGCCCGCGGCGCATCCCGCGACGAGGAACGAAACCTTGTAGAGGAGCATCGCCGCGAGCACGCCGAGCAGTCCGCCGGCCGCGGCGAGGACGATCCTCAGCCAGGCCTCCGTCCCGGCTGCAGCGTTCCAGCAGAGCCATGCGCCGGCCAGGAACCCGGCGAGGACCAGGAAGAGCCGGAAGATCCTCTCCCCCGAGAAGCAGAAGATCAGGCCTCCGATCAGCAGGAGGATCTGCGCGGCGAGAGAGCCTGTCATGTCAGGGCATCCCTCAGCAGAGGGAGGAGCTCGGACGTCCCCCCGACCTCGAAGTCCGCCTCCAGGGCGAACTCCCTGTTGATGTCGTTCCGGACGAGGACGGACTTGAAGCCTCCCCTCCCGGCCGCCGTCAGACCCTTCTCCGCATCCTCGAAGACCAGGGTGTCCGCCGGTGCGGCGCCGAGGCAGTCCGAGGCGTGCAGGAAGATCTCCGGCGACGGCTTCGGGGACATCCCCTCCCCGCCGAATACAGGGGGCACCACCGCCCCCTCGAGGCGCAGGATGGTTCTCACGAGGTCCGACGAGGTGTTCGAGGCGATGGCATATCTGGTGCCGAGGCCGGGCAGCCGCTCGAGGAGTTCGCGCGCCCCCGGAAAGAGACGGATCAGGCCCGAACCACAGAATTCTCTATATAGTGATGATTGTCTTTGCTTTATGGCAGCAGTACTCACTCCGGTGATGCCCCGGTCCTCGAGGAAGCGATCGAGCCCGAGGCCCTTCGAGGTCCAGGCGACCCAGTATTCGGAGGCTTCGACGACTATGCCCAGAGGGGCCAGCGCCTCGCGGTAGGACCTGTAGTAGAACGGCTCGCTGTCGACGAGTACGCCGTCGAAATCGAAGAGCATGCCTCGCGCGGAGGCCAGAGCTGAAAGCAGAAGTCCGGAGGATGTCCCCATTCTTGGCCCCCTCTCCCGGCCTGCTCATAATAACCAAACACCGACGAGCCGGAAGCGACGGGCGGGGCATGGCGCTTCGGACCTGCTCGCCCATCGGTCCAGAACCAGGGAGGAGGCGCACCTTGTTCGCGAACTTCTCAGAGATCCGCGACGCGGCGCGCATGGATGCCGACGCCCGTGTCGCGGTCCCCATGGGTCACGACGAGTCCTCGGTGGAAGCCCTGTGCACGGCCGCGGAGGAGCTGATCGCCACCTCGGTGATCTTCGCCCCGGAAGCGGCCTTCCGTCTGACCGTCGAGGCCATGGGCCGACCGCTGCCCCCCGGCGTCGAGATAGTGGACACCGAGACCGAGGAGGCCGCAGCGCTCGAGGCGGTCAAATGCGTTCACCGCGGGGAAGCCACCATTCTCATGAAGGGCTTCCTGAAGACGTCGATCTTCCAGAAGGCGATCCTCGACAAGGAGAACGGCCTCAGGACCGGGCGGGTCCTCAGCCATGTCGCAGTCGTCCACTCCCCGCGGCAGGACAGGCTCATGGCCATCACGGACGGCGGGATGGTCATCCGTCCCGGAGAGCAGGAGATCGCGGAGATAGCCGAGAACGCCGCCTGGGTCATGCGCCGGCTGGGATGCCGCTCGCCGAAGGTCGCGCTGCTGGCCGCCATCGAGGTGGAGAACGAGAAGATGCCCGAGACGGTGCTGTTCGCAGCCGTGGCGAGGAAGGGCATCCCCGGGCTCGATGTGCAGGGCCCGCTGGCGGTGGACGGGGCCATCGACCCCGAAGCCGCCCGTATCAAGCACCTGGAAGGACCGGTGGTCGGCGTTGCGGACATCCTCATAACGCCGGACATCGCGAGCGGCAACATTTTCGCCAAGGCATTCATGTACATGACCGACACCGAGGTGGGAGGGCTGATAGCAGGTGCGTCCGCGCCGGTGGTCATGCTCTCCCGGTCGGACGCGCCGCGCACCAAGCTGAACTCGCTCGCCCTCGGCGTCGTGACCGGAGGTGCCCATGGATAGGTTGCTGCTGGCCATCAATCCCGGCGGCACATCCACGAAGATCGGGGTATACCGCGAAGCCGAGCCCGTCTTCGAGGACAACGTCCGCCACCTTCCCGAGGATCTCGCCGGGTTCCGGACCACTGCCGCACAGCTCCCGATGAGGAGGGATCTGATACTCCAGGCACTGGAGGGCCGGGGCACGGACCTCGGGAGACTCTCCGCAGTCGTCGGCAGGGGAGGAACCTTCAAGCCCCTGGCGGCGGGGACCTACCGGGTCAATGCCAGGCTGCTCGATGACATCGAGGACGGATCGACCCTCCAGGCCGACCATCCCTCCAACCTCGGCGCGCCCCTGGCCCATGCCATAGCAGAGCCCCTCGGCCTGCCCTCCTACTTCGTCGATCCCGTGAGCGTGGACGAGATGATCCCGGAGGCAAGGCCGTCCGGCCATCCGCTCCTGCCCCGGAAGAGCCTCAGCCACGCGCTCAACATCCGAATGGTCGCCTACAAGGCCGCCGAGAGCCTGGGGAGGCCGCTCGACCAGATCAACATGGTCGTGCTCCACCTGGGCAGCGGAGTGTCTGTCAACGCCATCAGGAAGGGGCTGATGATAGACACGAACAACGCGAACGACGGCGGACCCTTCAGCTCCCAGCGCACGGGGTCGCTGCCCGTGACGGGGCTGATAGACCTCTGCTTCTCGGGGAACTACACGAAACCCCAGCTCCTGAAGATGTTCCTGAAGGAGGGCGGGCTGCTCTCCTACCTGGGCACGGACCATGTGGGGGAGGCCCTCGAGAGGGCCCGCGCAGGCAGTGAAGAGGCCATGGCCATCCTGAAGGCCATGACCTACCAGTTCGTGAAGGAGGGAGGGGCCATGGCGGCCGCCCTCGCGGGAGATGTGGACTGCGTGGCGGTGACGGGCGGGATGGCCCACAACGCCTGGGTGGTGGAGAGGATCAGGGAAGGCCTCTCGTTCCTCGCCCCCGTGCTCGTGTTCCCCGGCGAGGCGGAGCTTGAAGCCCTGGTTCGCGGGGTGTTGAGGGTCCTCGACGGGACGGAGGGCGAGAAGTGCTACGCATGAGCTGCTCCAGGAAGGACGGCCGATGAAGGAACCTCTGAACACAGTCACGGGGGGCGGACTGCTGCTCTCGGGGAACGAGGCGATCGCTCGCGGCGCCTGGGAGAGCGGCGTGCATTTCGCTTCGGCGTATCCCGGGACGCCCTCCACGGAGATCCTCGAGGCGATCGGGGAGCACTACCCCGAGATATCGGCGCAATGGGCGCCGAACGAGAAGGTGGCGCTCGAGACGGTGGCCGGAGCCTCCTTCGGAGGGGCGCGGGTGCTCTCGGCCATGAAGCATGTCGGTCTGAACGTCGCCGCCGATCCCCTCTTCACCCTCAGCTACATCGGCGCCACGGGCGGGATCGTCATAGTCTCCGCGGACGATCCGGGCATGCACTCCTCGCAGAACGAGCAGGACAACAGGCTGATGGCCCGCGCGGCCAAGGTCCCGGTTCTCGAGCCTTCTGACAGCCAGGAGGCCCTCGATCTGGTGGGCCTGGGGCTGGACATCTCCGAGAAGTTCGACACGCCGGTCATACTGCGCACCACCACCCGCACGAGCCACTCCATGGGCGTGGTGCAGGTCGGTCCCCGGAAGGAAGTGGCGATCGGTGGATACACGCGGGATCCCCGCAGGAGGATCCCGATCCCTGCCTTCGCAAAGGCGATGCATGCAAGGGTCGAGCGGAGGATCGCCGCGCTGGAGGAGTTCGGGGATTCCTTCCCGCTCAACAGGATCGAAAAGGGCACCGCCCCTCTTTCCATTGTCACGAGCGGTGTGAGCTACGCCTATGTGAAGGAAGTCTATCCCGACGCCAGGATCCTTAAGCTGACCCTCACCTGGCCGCTCCCCTGGGGGCTCGTGGCCCGTTTTCTGGAAGGCGCCGGGGAAGTGCGCGTGGTGGAGGAAGGCGAGCCGTTCCTGGAGGAGCAGATCCGGGCCAGGTTCCTGCTGCCGGTGGAGGGGAAGAAGCACATCCCGGTGGAGGGTGAGCTCAACCCGGGGATAGTCAGGAAGGCGCTCGCCCCCGCGACCGCCGCCGAGCCGTCGTTCGCGCCGGCCGAAGTTCCCCTGCGTCCGCCGGCCCTCTGTCCGGGATGCCCCCATCGGGGAGCCTTCTGGACTCTCAGGAAGGTGAAGGCGTCTTCCACCGGGGATATCGGGTGCTACACCCTCGGCCTCATGGCCCCGCTGGACGCCATGGACACGACTGTGTGCATGGGCGCCTCCATCGGCGTGCTGAGCGGGCTGGAGAAGGCGGTCGGGAGGGAAGCCACGGGGCGCCTGGTGGGCGCGATAGGAGACTCCACATTCGTCCACTCCGGCATAACCGGCCTCATCGACCACGTCTACAACGGTGGCACCGGCACCATCATGATAATGGACAACGGGATCACGGCGATGACCGGGGGCCAGCAGCATCCTGCCACGGGCCGCAATCTGCGGGGGGAGCCGGCTTCGAAGATCGACCTGGAGACCGTCTGCAGGGCCTGTGGAGTGAAGCGGGTCACTGTTGTCGATCCGCATGACCTGCCCCGGATGGAGAAGGTCCTCCGCGAGGAGCTCGCCGTCGAGGAGCCGTCGGTGATCATCACGCGGAGGCCCTGCGTGATGTTGAGGAAACCCGGGAAGAGGGTCACGGCCGAGCTCGACAGGGAGAAATGCATCGGCTGCCGCCGGTGCATCTCCCTGGGCTGCCCTGCGCTGAGCTTCGATGCCGGGGAGAAGCATCCGGTGGTGGACAGGATGATCTGCTTCCCCGAGTGCAGGCTCTGTGCCGACGTGTGCCCGAAGGGCGCCCTCACGAAGGACTACGACAGGGGGTCATGCGATGCAGGGTGTAACTGATGTCCTGCTCTGCGGCACCGGCGGGCAGGGCATCCTGCTCGCGAGCGAGGTCCTCTGCGGTGCGGCGCAGCTGGCGGGGCTCGACGTGAAGAAGAGCGAGGTCCACGGAATGGCCCAGAGGGGCGGCAGCGTGACAAGCCACGTCAGGTTCGGCGGGAAGGTGTGGAGCCCTCTGATCGAGGAGGGTTGCGCCGATCTGCTCCTGGCGATGGAGAAGCTCGAGGCGCTGCGCTGGTCGCACTTCCTGAAGAAGACCGGCAAGGCGCTGATCTGCGACCTCGAGATAATGCCCATGACCGTCAGCACCGGTCAGGCGCAGTACCCCGATGTCGAGAAGGGCCTGCGGGAGAGGGGCGTCGACTTCGTGATGATCCCCGCGACGCAGGAGGCCTTCGCCCTCGGAGACTCGAGGGTGATCAACACCATCCTGACCGGAGCCGCATCCGCCTATCTCACGCTGGGGACGGATGTCTGGATGGAGGCCCTGAGGCGCCGGGTGCCGCCGAAGGCCCTGGAAGTGAATGTGAGGGCGTTCGAGAGGGGGCGCCAGCTGGCCGGGGTCTGAGAAGAAGGCCGAAAGACACCGAGGGGCCGGAAGCTCGAAAGCTTCCGGCCCCTTCTAATTACGAGTGTGGCGATCAGACCTTCGCTGAGCGGAG
>DIAQ01000058.1:16273-26690 GCA_002414865.1 candidate division Hyd24-12 bacterium UBA5074
GAGCCCCTTCTCTTCGCGCCAGGCCGCATGCTTCCGCCGAGGAAGCATGGCATCGCCCGTCAGTTGTCTCCGCGGGAGGCAACGGGAGGGCGGCTTTCCGGCGTCGTCACCACCAGGCAGGTGACGACAAAGGCCGGGCAGCGATGAAAGCGAAGCGATCAGACCTTCGCTGAGCGGAGGGCCTGCAGGGAATCGGCCGGGAGCCCCTTCTCTTCGCGCCAGGCCTTCAATATCGGCCTCACGTCGGTGAGCATGGCGTCGCGAAGGAGCTTCTCCGAGAGAACGGCATCGGGCTTCGACTGCAGCTCTGTCAGCTCTTCCGGATTGACCAGCATGGCGGAGGCGAACGCCGCCTCGATGTTGTCGACAGCCCTCAGGATACATTCCCCCGGCTCGCCGACGCGCGCGTTGACAGCGACTTCGAAGGTCATGTCCGGGATGGAGCAGAGGCCCGCCTTCTCGGCCAGCAGGAGGTCGAGGAAGAAGCGGAACAGCGATGCGGGGTCGAGGGTGCCGGCCGGGAGGGTTCCCTGGGACAGCCTGTTGTCGGAGAGCCTCACCATGCCGAGCACCTTCATTGAGAGCATCGCGACGATCATGCTGTCGAGGCTTGCCCCGGGCAGCAGGGCCGCCGTGTCCAGAAGGACCCTGCACGAGGAGTCGGTCTCCCTGCAGAGCCATGCGGCGGTGCCCCAGTCGCTGACCGCCATGGAGCAGAACAGCGGGTCGTACGGGCGGAACTCGAGCATCAGGTTTTCGCTCTTGCGGATCTCGAGACCGATCTGCCTGAGGCCGTCCATGATCCTGTCCAGCATGTCCGTGAGGTTCTTCTCGCCCGGGGAGTCGATGCCGTCGGGGATCCAGAGGCACATCTGCCGGCAGCCGACCGCCCGCATAAGGTCCATCGCCCTGGTCACGAATGTGATGCTGGCCACCCGCACATCGGTGTAGGGGCTGCTGAGAGTGCCGTACATCAGCCTCGAGTTGAGCACCCCGTTTTTTCGCGGGGTGAAGAGGTCCGGGTAGAAGGTGGCCGCCTCGAGGGAGAGCTCGGTGAGCAGAGTCTGCACGCGGGAGGCGTCTTCTTCGGTCCTGATGTCCCCCGGCGCGTGCAGGGACACCTTCCGGAACCTGCCGGTGGCCTTCGAGACCGCAGCGGCGAGCCTCAGCTTCTGCTCGACGGTCTCGGGGTCGCTCTCGGTCCGGTAGGATGCGTAACTGCTGCTCCCGCGCGAGCATGTGTTCGTGGACACCTGGAGCTGGAGTTCACCAAGGCGCTCGAGAACGGTTTTCACTTGTCCTCACCGACCCCTCTCGTCTACAGGCCCAGTTCATCTGATATAGACTTCATGGCTTCGAGGGCAACCGCGACGAATCGGTCGAGCGGCATGCCCGCAGCCTCGCATTCCCTTATCCCCTCGCGGCTGACGGTCCTGGCGAAGCCCGACTTGCCCATCCTCTTGACCACGGAGGACGGTTCCACCGGAGCGAGACGGCGGTCGGGGTAGATCAGCGCGGTGGCCGAAATAAGCCCGGTGACGCTCTCCGCGGCGGTGAGAAGCCTGTCGAAATCGGTTTCCCGGGGGACCCCGTTGTTCTCCGAATTATGTGAGACTATCGCATGGATGGCAGTTTCGGGCAGCCTGCCTTCGAGCAGGGCGGCGGTCTCCAGCCCGTGCCTCTCAGGGGTGGCCTCCGTCCTCTCGAAGTCGAGGTCGTGGAGGAGACCTGCTACCTCCCAGAGGTCCGCGTCCTCGCCGCGCAGCGTCGCGAGCTCCCGCATTATGGCCGCGGTCGCCATGCAGTGGCGGCGCAGGTGCGCCTGCGACAAGTTGGAGCAGAGAAGCTCCATGGCCTCCTCACGAGTGATGCCAGAGCCTGCCATTCCATCTTCCTTCCAGCCGGAGAAGGCCTCCGGGGGGTCTTCTCTCGAGCATGTCGAACGCCCGGCCGAGATTGTCCGCCACATCCCCGGGCAGAATCGACCGGGATGAGGACTCGGACGCCAGGATGTCCGCTGAAAGCCCGGCGAGGAACGCGCCAAGCCCGGCGGCCCTGAAGGGATCGAGCCCCTGGCCCATGAGCGCCGCGACGATCCCGGTGAGCACATCGCCGCTGCCGCCCGAAGCCATCCCGCTGTTCCCCGTGGGCACGAGCATCCTGGCCCCGTCGGGGCGGAACACGACAGTCGGCCTGCCCTTCAGCAGGACGGACGCCCCCGTTATCCTGGACAGCGCGGCAGCGGTCTCCCAACGGGAGGCAATGGTCTCGTCGTCTCTCCCCGTGAGCCTTCTCAGCTCGCCGGGGTGCGGGGTGAGGACGAGTGGCCCCGGCCTTCCCGCCAGGGCCTGCACGGAATCGGAGAGGACGTTGAGTGCGTCGGCGTCGAGCACCGCGGGGATCGACCAGTTGGCCAGGATGTGCCTCACGAGCTTCTGGGTGTCCACTCCGGAACCCATGCCGGGGCCGGCCGCCATGCACGTGAAGCCGGACGGGTCGGGCAGGGATGTCACGTCGCCGGGCAGGAAGTAGCTGCAGAGGACCTCGGGAATGCGGCCGGAGATGGCGGGGGCTGCCGGGTAGGGGACGAAGAGATGCACCAGCCCGGCCCCTGCCCGCAGGGCGCCCATGCTCATGAGAAGAGGGGCGCCGGGCATGTCCTCCGAGCCGCCCAGGAGGAGTATTCTGCCGAAGGAGTTCTTGTGCGCGTCCACCGGCCTCGCCGGGAGCATCGCCGCCGCGCTCTCGAAGTCGAGCACGAATCTGTCGGGTCGAGGGTCGACCTCGATGCCGATGTCCTCGACGAAAACCGCCCCTGCGAGACCGCATCCAGGAGGCAGCAGCAGGCCGGCCTTCACAGCGGCAAGGCAGATGGTGACCGAGGCGCGGGGGGTGAGCGGATCGCATTCGCCTGTGGCTCCGTCGATGCCGGTGGGTGTGTCGATGGCCAGGACGGGCGCTTCCGAGGAACCCAAGAGGGATGCGCAGGTTGCGGAAGGGCCCGAGAGCCGTCCCCTGAAACCGGTTCCCAGGAGGGCGTCCACCGTCAGGGCAGGCCTCCCCGAGAGGTCCGGCAGGCGGTTCATGCCGATCACGGTGCCGCCTTCCTCGCGGAAACGGAGAAGATTCTTCATGCAGAGGGGTGAGATCGTGACGGTGGAGTCAGCGGCCAGGACGGCCCGGACCGTATAGCCGGCCTCCTTCAGGGCGCGGGCGGTGACGAAGCCGTCGCCCCCGTTGTTGCCATGACCGCAGAAGACGTCCACGGGACCGTCGCCCGGAAGACACATCCTGGCCGCCAGGGCGGCCGAGGCCTTTCCTGCGCGCTCCATCAGCTTCTCGGCAGGAGCCTTCTCGAGGGCGGCCTTCCTGTCGTATGCCGCCATCTCCTCGGGGGTCACCCACCAGGCCATCTCAGGTTTCCCCGTCGAGGACTACGACGGCGGCGGCCATCGAAGCGGTGTGCGTCATGCTGAGGCTCGTGCTCCGGCGCCCGAGGATCTCGGCTGCGCGCCCGCTGGCGCGGAGGAAGGGTCTGGTCGAGCCCCCTCCCACGACTTCGATGTCGTGCCATGAGATGCCCTCGGCTATCCCGGTGCCCAGAGCCTTTGCGAAGGCCTCCTTGGCCGCGAAGCGGGCGGCAAGGGACTGGACGCTGGGGTCCGACTCCAGCTCGAAATCCGTGAAGAGGCGGGAGAGGAGGCGCCGGCCACATCGCTCGACCGCTGAAGCGAACCTGTCGAGTTCGACCATGTCGAGTCCCGTCTCCAACAGAGCCCTCCTCCAGGGTGCCGGAAAAGGCTGTTTGCAGCCTACAACTATAAGCCCGCCGCATGGCCGGGGGAACATCCCCGGCGTCACGATACCAACGGAAGGAGACGGCTTCCCGTCCACCTGGCGAATGCGTTGCAGGACAAGGATGATCGCGCCTGAGGGTCAGAGTCGAGAATGGCTGCGGCAGCCCTTCCCACCATGACTGCATTATCGGTCGGGTTGTCCGGCAGCATCAGGCGGGCGCCGGCCCTCGAGCAGCCATCCTTCAACATGCTGCGGAGCATCCTGTTCGCCGTCACGCCGCCGCCGGCCAGCACCGTCTGCGCTCCGAACCGCTCGACCTGTGCGAACAGTTTCGAGCAGAGCACCTGCGCGACCGTCCTGTTGAACGAGGCGGCCAGGTCCTCCAGGCGGGCGCCCTTCTGCCACTGCAGGCGGACGGCCGTCTTGAGCCCGCTGAAGCTGAACTCGGGGCTTGAAGGGTCGTCGAGGGGCGACGGCAGATCGACCGCGAACGGGTCCCCCAGCTCGGAGAGCGCGTCGATGTGAGCCCCTCCGGGGTAGCCCAGACCGAGGAGCTTCGCCGTCTTGTCGAAGGCCTCGCCCGCCGCGTCGTCGCGGGTGCAGCCGAGGAGTTCGCAGTCCATCCATGACCTCATCAGGAACAGAATCGTATGGCCGCCCGAGGCGATGAGTGCAACCGCGGGGAACTCCACGGGCCCGGGTCCGCCGTAATGCGTGAACAGGTGGGCGGCGAGGTGGTTCACTCCCAGGAACGGCCGGCCGCAGGCGAAGGCGGCCGCCTTCGCCCATGAAAGTCCGACCAGGAGGGAGCCGATGAGCCCAGGACCCGCCGTTGCCGCGAAGAACTCGACCTCCCGCAGATCGCGCCCGCAGGATTCGACGAGCCCTGTCGCCATGGCCGGCAGGACATCCATGTGGAGGCGCGATGCTATCTCGGGAACGACGCCCCCTGAACCGGCATGCTCGGTCTGACTCCTGATGGACTCGGCGATGGGATGCGCACCTTCGAGCAGGGCCACCGCCGAGTCGTCGCAGGAGGTCTCGACCGCGAGGATCAGCAAGGCGTGACGGGCTCCACGCGGACCGTTATCTCGGCGAACTCCTCCTCCGCTATGCGGATGCGCACCTTGTGGTCCCCCGTCGACTTGATATGGGTGTCGATCTGCACCTGCCTGCGGTCTATCTCGACTCCGGCCTTCGCGAGGGCGGCGACGATGTCCTTCTCGGTGATGCTCCCGTAGAGCCGTCCGGCTTCGTCGGACGGGGAGGTGAGCACACAGGAGACGGATGCGAGGCGGGCCGTCAGCTCGCGCGCCCGTGTGCGCAGAGCAGCTTCATGAGCTTCCGCGTGCTTGCGCACCTGCCCCGCCATCTGGGTGGCGCCGCTTCCCGCCGGAACGCCCAGCTTCCTGGGGAGGATGTAGTTCCTGGCATGCCCGTCGGAGATCTCCACGATCTCCCCGGCCTTGCCGAGAGCCTTGACGCTTTTCGTCAGCAGTATCTTCATAGAGGTGGCCTTTCCGATCGGGATCGAATCCTCTTCCTGAAATCGAGCCATGTGTCCAGGACCCCCGCGAGCACGATCGCGGCCATGGCCGCAGGCGGCGCTATTATCGCCACGAAGAGCGCGGGGAACACCATGGCCGGTCCTGTCCTGAACAGGGCCCCCGCAACGGAGGCCCCCACGGCGAAATAGGGCGCAGTCATGAATACGAGAACATTTGCTGTGAGGCGCTCCGGGAGGTCCCCCTGAAGGGCGGGCAGGAGGAGGACGACGAGGGCCGCGATGACGATCCATGCCGGCAGGAGACCCAGCCGTATCTCTTCGCGGGCTTCCAGCCCGGGGCCTCCGATGGCCCTGTAGAAGGCCGTGGCCACGGCGGCTCCCGCTGTCATCTGTACGGCTCCCGTTCCCGGCGACAGGTAGACCAGCAGTGTGGCGACCTCGTTCCTGAGAGCCGACGGGAAGAGGGCCTCCGGGTACTGCGACAGCACCTGTTCGAGGTCCTTCGCGGTCAGGGCCAGGATGCCGGGGCCTTCGAAGAGACCGAGCAGGGCGCCGGCCATCGCTGCGGCCGCGGCGCAGGCGGCCGCCCGGACCGGAGGCATCCCGGCGCGCGAGGCGGCGACCAGAGCCACCGCCACGCCCGCGGTCATGAGCGCCCCCTGGAGGCCCGAGAGGGCGTACATGGCAAGGACCAGCAGACCAGCCCCCGCCATTCCGGGAAGCGCCTTCCCCGACAGCGAGAGCCGGGCCGCCCCGGCGCCCGCGGCGAAGGGCAGGCCGAGAAGTGCTGCCGCGATTCCGACAAGCACGGCCCTCAGCGCTCTGCCGCCCCTCTTAGCCATGCGGATCCCGCCCCTAGCGGAAATGCTCTCGGACGAACGGGACGATCGCGAGGAAGCGCGCGACCTTCACAGCGCGCGCGATGCTCCTCTGGTGCCTGGCGCAATTGCCCGAGACGCGGCGCGGGACGATCTTGCCGCGGTCTGACACGTACCTGCTCAGCAGCCGCTCGTTCTTGTACGAGATGACGATCTCGGGAGTGGTGCAGAAGCGACACTTCTTCTTCTTGGTGATCTTCAGCGTCGTGCGCTTCTTCTTGATCATTGTGTCCTGCCTTTCATGCGGTTCTGCGATACCGGCCGGGAGTCAGCTCCGGGTGTCCAGTATCTGGACCTGGTGTGTGCGCATGACCATCCTGTGGCGCGGAGTGCCGGTCCTGTCCTCGAATGTCACCGAGGCCAGATGGCCTTCGACCAGCACGCTCATTCCGTTTTCGAGCCTCTTGTCCATCTCCTCGGCATCCTCGCCCCAGATCTCCATGTCCAGCACGATGACCGGATCTTCATCGGTCCCGGAGTCGAGCTGCACCTCGAAGCACAGCACGTACCTGCCGCGGCTGGTTCTGGCGAGGGCCTTCCGCTGCCTCACCATGCCCGAGACCAGGGCGTAGTTGAGCCTGGGCGACATGAGCTCCCTCGGCATCATGCCCCGGCTTTTCTAGAACGGGATGTCGTCGTATTCGGCATCGGCATCCGGCGGCTCGTCGGCCGGCGAGTAGGCCGGCTTCTCCTGGGGACGCGCGGGCGCGTCGGCATGGGTCGTGGACTGCTTCTCCAGGAACTGCACCCTCCGGGCCAGGATCTCGAGCCTGCTTCGCTGGGTGCCGTCCTGCCCCTGCCAGCTGTTCGTCTGCAGCTCGCCCTCCACCAGGACGGGGCTGCCCTTGCGCAGGGACTCGGCTATCAGCTCGGCGGTGCGCCTCCAGGCCACGACGTCGACGAAGCAGGTCTTCTCGTGCCATTCCCCGTCGCGACCCTTGAAGGACTGGCTGCTCGCCAGCCTGAAGTTGGCGACGTGGGTCCCATTCTCGAGGATGTCGGTCCTGGGGTCGTCCACGAGGTTACCGGAGATCATCACCTTGTTGAGGCTCGGCATCCTCAGGTTCATTCCCGGGCCTCTCATCTCGCTCATTCCTCCGAATCCTGCTCCGATTCCTCGTCGGAGTCGAAACCGTCGGCGTACTCGGAGCCGGCGGGTTCGTGAGCGCCTTCCTCCTCGACATCCTGCATGACGTCGGCAGCCCCGCTCTCGTCCATGACGAGGGTGAGGTAGCGGAGGCAGTTGTCGTTGATCTTCAGGTTCCAGTCCAGAGCGGCCGTGACTTCCGCCGTGCCGGTCCAGTGCACGAAGAAATAGATGCCTTCCGTCTGCTTCTTGAGAGGGAAGGCAAGCATGCGGCGGCCCCATCTCTGTGTGCCCGTGTGCGTTCCGCCGCCCTTGCCGATCAGCTCGACGACCTTGGCGAGCTCCTGCTCAAGGTCGCCCTCGGAAAGGCTGGCGTTGTAGATGAGAGCGGTTTCGTAACTTCGCAAGCGAGGCTCCTCCTTCCGGGTTTCCGGTTCGACACCTTCCGGAAACACTCGGCGGGGGAGGAGCAGAAGGCTTTCGGGGCGTCTTCCTCTTCCGCGGATGCCGTTTCCGGACAGGTGGACTCCGGAGTCCACCAGGCTGCGCTACCATGCGCAGCAAACAGCGTTTGCATACATTGTCGCAAAGCGGCTGGAGGTCAAGGGCGGCAATTCGTTGACCTCGACTCCGGCAGTCGAGATAGTCCGTCCGGATCATCTGAATTCCTGCATCGAGGGGGGATATGGAATGAGGAAGCTCCTGCTCGCAGCAGTTCTCATCGCTGTTCCCTGTGCCGCCCAGCTCGACGGGACAGGCGTCGGCATAATCATCGGCGAGCCCACGGGGCTCTGCCTGAAGCACTGGCTCTCCGGCAGCTCGGCGGTCACGCTGGGAGCGGCATGGACCTTCGAGGGGGATGGCAACCTGTTCCTGCACGGGGACTATACGCTTCATTCGTTCGGCATCTTCCACGACCAGGACCTGCGCAACGTGGTCTTCTACTACGGCCTCGGCGGCAGGCTCGGTTTCCGCGAGAAGGACGGAGGCGACGACGAGACGGTCGTCGGGATCCGCATCCCCCTGGGGCTGATGCTCCCGGTCGGAGGAGCTCCGGTGGACATCTTCGCGGAAGTGGTCCCCGTCATGGATGTGATCCCCGGCACGGATCTGGGCTTCAACGGCGGAGTCGGCGCCAGGATCTTCTTCTAGCCGGTCCGGCCCAGCCAGAGCTGCCCCTGGGCGAAGACGGGGTCGCTCGTGAGGTTTATCCCCAGCTCGCGGAGCCCTGCGCTGTCCCCCGCGCCGGGGATGGAGGAGATGTGCGCCTCGCAGCCCCGCAGGTCCGCGAGGTGCCCCATCGCCATCTCGGCGGCAGGGCTCGTCATGGCGCTGACCGAGAGGGCCACGAGCACCTCCCGGAGATCGAGGATGCAGCTCGCCGCTCCGAGGGCGTCTATCTTGAGCCGTGCTATGGAGTCGATCGTTCCGGGGGAGAGCAGGTGCATCTCGGCGGGGAGACCCCCCGCGCATTTCACGGCATTCAGGACAAGAGCTGCGGAAGCGGTCATCAGACCCGAGGTGCGGGCGGTGATCATCCTCCCGTCCGGCAGCTCGAGCGCGGCTCCCACGGTGGGTCCCTCCGAGAGTCCGTCCTGGCCCGCGGCCTCCCTTGCGGGGCGCACCACGGCGCGCCTGTCCGGGGAGAGACCGTGCTGCTCCATCAGCGCCTGCGCCTTCTCCACTGCCGCGGACTCGCCCAGCCCGGTCACGTACTCGCACCTGTAGCGGAAGTACCTCCGGATGAGCTCCTGCCGGGCGGCCTCGCTCACGACCTGCTCGTCGTCTATTCCCACGGCCATGCGGTTGACGCCCATGTCGGTAGGCGAGCGGTACTGGCATTCGGCTCCGGTGATCCTCTCGAGGAGCCTCTTCAGCAGGGGGAATGCCTCTACGTCCCTGTTGTAGTTGACGGACTGAACGCCGGTCGCAGCGAGGTGGAAGGGGTCGATCATGTTGAAATCCCCGATGTCGGCAGTTGCCGCCTCGTAGGCCACATTGACGGGATGCTCCAGGGGCAGGTTCCACACGGGGAACGATTCGAACTTTGCATAACCTGAGTTGAGCCCCAGCCTGTGCTCGAAATAGAGCTGTGAAAGGCAGGTCGCCAGCTTGCCGCTGCCCGGCCCCGGCCCCGTCACGATCACGAGTCTCCGCGAGCATGGGATGTACGGGTTGCGGCCGTACCCCTCCTCGCTCGCGATCAGATCGACGTCGGACGGGTAACCTGTTGTCGGGGAATGGGCATGCACGTTCACACCGCGGCGCGAGAGGCCCTTCATGAAGGCCTCGGCAGCCGGCTGGCCCCTGTAGCGGGTGACGACCACGCCGATGACCGGCAGGCCGCGCGCCTTGAGATCGTCGATCAGCTTGAGAGCGTCGGAATCGTAGGTGATGCCGAAGTCGCCTCGCAGACGGCGCTTCTCGATGTCGCCGGCATGGATGCACAGGAGTATCTCCGCGTCGCTGCTGAGCTGCTCCAGGAGCTGGATCTTGACGTTGGGATCGTAGCCGGGGAGCACCCTGGCCGCGTGGTAGTCATAAAGGAGCTTGCCGCCGAACTCGAGGTACAGACGGCCGTCGAAGTGTTCGATACGATCGAGGATGGCCGCCTTCTGGGCCTCCAGGTACCTTCCGCAGTCGAAGCCCGCCTTCATCAGTCGCCCCCTTCTGAAGCGGCGAACATAACGAATGGAACTCGAGGATACTTGTCAAACGAAAAGGGGCGGGACCGGAGTCCCGCCCCTCGCACCTGTCAGTCCGGCGTTACCGGACCACCATGACCTGCCTGGCCACGGAGCCGCTCTGCGTGGTCAGCCTGATGAAGTAGACCCCGCTGGCGACCTCGCCCGGCTGCCACTGGACCAGATGTTGTCCTTCCGACATCTCGCCGCTCTCGATCGTCGTGATCCTGCGGCCCGCAATGTCGTACACCGAGAGGTCAGCGTAGCCGGTGGCGGGCAGGGAGAACTCGATGCTGGCGGAGACCGTGACGGGGTTAGGGACGGGGAGGCCCATCTCGAGCGCCGGGGCAGGGCCCGATCCGCCATCCGCGACTCCCAGGCCGATCGTCCAGGAGATCACGCTGTAGGTGTAATCGTGCTTGAAGGCACCGGCATGGATGATGCCGGAGGACGGGACTGTGAT
>DIAQ01000025.1 GCA_002414865.1 candidate division Hyd24-12 bacterium UBA5074
GTCACGATCGAGCGGCTGCCGGGCGCCGGCAGGGCCGGCTGGGGCTGGCTGGGGCAGAGAGCCGACTGGCTGGTGGCGTTCCCGGCTCAATACCGGGATCTCGTGACCGAGGCGGATGGCGATCTGGAACGGATGGCGCTGTTCGAGAGCCCCTCCAGCGTCATCTGCGGCGAGGCCTCGGTGGCGGTCTGGAAGGTCAGCGACCGCCCAGCACGCTCTCCGACAGGCTCAGGGGTGCCGTGAAGGCTGGCAGGCACATCGCGGCATAGCCCGGATAGAGCTGCCTGTAGGCCTGGTAGTTGTTGTAGACCTTCTCCACGTACTCCCGGGTCTCGTTGAAGGTTATCCTGCAGAAGAACAGGTCGTCCGCGAGGCTGGACGCCCCCCATCTCCCCTGCGCGTTGTGAGGACCTCCGTTGTAGGAGGCAAGCGTCTGCAGCACACCCCCCGCACCCCCGGCGGTCGAGGCGAGGTAGCTGACGCCGTATCGCAGGGAGACTTCGGGCTGGAAGAGCAGGTCCGGCGAATAGTCGTCCCACCCGTTCTCGAGAGCCACGTATTCCGAGGTGCTGGGGATCATCTGTATAAGCCCCCTCGCGCCCGCCGGGGAGCTGCACCTGGGCTGGAACATGCTCTCCTGCCTCATTATGGCCCAGACCAGCACGGGGTCGAATCCGAAGCGCCCGCTCGTCCCGGTGACCAGCTCGGGCCATGCGGCCGGGTAACGGAGCTCCCAGACTTCGGTGGGGAGCGAGCCCGAGCCCAGCGCGGCCATCCGCCACCCGGCATTCGGCATCCTCTCCCACACGCCGTCGCGCAGGTAGAGCCATGCAAGACGGCCTCCGCCGCCGACCTCCTGCTCGGCCTCCTTGAACTCCCCGGTCGCCCACTCCCTCAGGCCGGCCCGGAAGAGCACCTCGCCCCGCCGCGCCGAAGGTGACGGCTCAGCGAAGGCCGCTCCCACGGTGGCCATCCATTCCTCGAGAAACCCCGACCTGGCGTCGAGCTGCGGCTGAGGAAGGCCCAGGACCTGCCTTGCGAAGCGTGCAGGGAGGCAGTCGGGCGTGTCGGAGATGAGCCTTCTCAGAGAATCCGCGCCTGCCGGGTCGTTGGCCTCCTCCAGAAGCAGCCTGCCGAGGAGATATCGGGCGGAAGGGCGGTAGACGCTCGAACCCCATCTGTCGATGAAGGCGACGAGTTCGGCGCGGGCATCGGAAGCCCTGCCGGCCCGAAGGAGGCCCAGACAGAGGTAGAAGTGGGAATCGTCCGCCGTCACGTTTGCAGGGAAGTCCCGCACGGATATCCTGAACTGGTCCATGGCGGAGTCCCAGTGCCCCGACTCAGCGAGGATGCTGCCCCTGTACCACGGGAGGTTCCCCAGCCTGGGGCTCGCCGGATACGCCGATTCCAGCCTGTCGAACAGCGCGAGACTCGAATCGACCAGTCCCATCCTGCCGGCATCGAGGGCGAGGTTCGTCAGGGCCGCCTCGGCGTCCGGACCCGAGGGCCACCTCCTCAGGTAGAGGTCGAGCAGTCCGCAGGCTTCGGAGTAGAAGCCGAGCCGGTCGCGGGTGCGCCCGGCCATGTAGACAGCCTGGGCGGGCGGGTTCGGGGAGTTGACGGCGATGTCGTAGAGCTCGTTCCAGAGACCGCCCTCGTAGAGCGACGCCGCTGCCTGCGAGGCGAGCGCCGAGTCGGCGAGAAGGTCGCTCCTCAAGGCCTCCCAGGCACGGGCATGGATGTATCCGGCGGGCCAGATCCGGATGGACTGGATCAGGGCGTCCTGCCAGCCCGCGGCTCCTCTGCTCCTCCTCCAGAGTCCGAGGGCTCCGAGCATCCTCGAGTTGGTGACGGAATCGCGCAGCGAGGCCTGTCGCAAGGCGGTGGCCGAGTCGAGATCCCCGGTCCCGAGCAGCGAGGAGTACAGGAGGACGAGGCGGTCGGCCTCGGCTGTCGCGCAGAGGGTGTCGCCGGCGCCCAGCCTGATGGCTTCGAGCGCGCCCGCGCAATCCCCGTGGGCAAGGAGTGTATCGGCAAGCATCAGAGATAGATAACCACCCAGTGGCAGGCCGCCGTCCCCGAGCGCAGCCGCCAGATCCGGGCATATGCCGAAGCCGCCCACCTGCAGGGCGGTGAACGGAGCGGCGGAATCGCTGCATGTCATCACGAGCCGCGCCAGTGACGGAGAACGCGGAGCGCCATCGAGAGAGGCGGCAGAGAGGCCGGCGGACATCCTCGAGTCGCTGCCCGCAGGGGTCTGGGCCGCAGCCTCGAGATAGCACTGCATGGCTTCGGCGGGTCTTCCCTCGGTCCTGTACCGCCCGGCGAGGTCCATGAGCCCGTCGAAGCCGGGCCGGGAATCGGACTGCCCGGGCTCGTTGCCCGGCGTCACGGTCCCGCAGCAGCAGAGTATTGCCAGCAGGGCCGCAAATGCGGCCCCGGACCTCAATTCCGCTCCATGTACTTGGCCAGCTCGGCCTCGAGATCGGCATTGCCCGGAGCGGCCGAAGAGGCCTTTCTGAGAAGGGTCACGGCGTCGGCATGCCTGCCCGAGGCGGCCAGGGCCCTGCTGTACGCCACTGCTATCCCAGGAGATGCGGCATCCTCTTCGAGGAACCTCTGGAGGAACTCGAGCGTCTCCCTGGGCCTGCCTGCCCTGACGAGGAGAACCCCCAGGCCCGAGAGCGCTGGCTCCATCTCCGGATCGAGAGCAAGGGCCTTCCTGAAACATTCCTCCGACTCGGCGAGGTTCCCGGAAGCGGCTCGGACATGAGCCAGGTTCGACCAGAGTTCGGCCCTGGCAGGATCGATCTGGACCGCTTTCTCGAGCGAGGAGGCGGCCTGCTGCAGCATGCCCTCGTTCAGCTCGTGGATGGCCTCGTTGTTCAGATCCTCGACCTCGCTGCGCAGGAGGGAATCCCTGTGCACCTTCAGCAGGTCGGTCATCCTCCCGAGGCTGTCCTTCTGCTCGGCGACGGATTCCCCGGATGCCTGCCTGACGGCCTCCAGAGCAGCTCCCGAAGCCTCGAGCGAGGTTTTCACGCCCTGCAGAGTCTCGTCGGCGGAGCGCGTGAACTCGGACAGCTGTCCGGAAAGTGTTTCTCTCATCCCCGACAAGACATCCGGCAGCGGCGAGAGCACGGTGGCAAGAGAGTCGATCTTCGCGGTCACGGCCGCGGCGTTCTCCCTGCTCGCCGAGAGCACCGCCTCACCGAGTGCGGCCGATATCTCGTCGATCTTCGTCCTGGCCGATTCCAGCGAGGCGACGACCTCGGACGCTGCGGACGGTTGCTCCGCCTTGGCGGCCAGGGAGTCTATCCCCGCGGCTATCGCAGTCGAGCACTCCCTGCCGGATGTCGACACCGCATCGCAGACGGCCTCGGAGATTGTGTTGATCCTGCCCGTCATGGAATCCATCTCGGCCTTGAGGGAAGGTGGCAGCTCCACCCATGCCAGCTCGTCGGCGATGGAGGAGACCTGTCCGGCCAGGACGACCACGGAGGCGCCGAGAGCATCCAGCTTCTCGATCATCGAGAAGTTGCCCTCGTTCATGGACTGCCCGAGGGTGTCCACGCCGGAGGAGACGGCCTCGACGAGAGCGGCGGGCATCGTGGCGCCCAGAGACGCTATCTCGGTGCGCACCTCGGCCAGCGAGGAAAGCACTCCCGACATGTCGAGAGGCGCGACCGGGGCCTGGAGCTTCCCGGCCATATCCGACAGGCTCGTCCTGATCTCGTCCAGGATGCCGGTGACGGGTGACAGGTCCATGACGCCGGATGCGCCGTCGGAGAGAGCTTTCGCAGATGAAATGGACTCCGAGAGGCCGGAGATCCGCTCGAGGACCGGCGATAGATCCAGGCGCGCGAGACCCGCGTCCACGGTCGACTGGAACGACGCGAAATCGGACGATCTGACGAGCGGCTGGAGGGAATCGAAGGTCTGTCCCAGCCTCGTGTCGATCGAGTCGAGCTTCGTGCCCAGAGGGCCTGAAGCCTCCGCCCACGAGGTCGAGATCCTTCCCGCCGCTTCGGTCATCGACGCATTCAGCAGGTCGAGCTTGCCGGCAAGGGCGGCCAACTGCTCGGAGATCCCCGACATCGACTCGGCGGAAGGCACCTGGACTCCCTCCGCCATAGCCGGGAGGGCTCCGCCCGCGACCTCCACCCTGAGGGTCTTGTCGAGACCGGCGGCGATGAGGTCGAGCTTCGCGGCAAGGCCGCTCTGGAGGAGTGCTTCCATCGACTCCATCTTCTTGACGAGAGTCTCGCTCTGCTTTCCGAGCTGCATGACGAGCTGGCCGATCCCCGCCAGCAGCTGCTCCTGGCTCGGGCTCGCCGCCGCCGCTCCGGCCGTCGACTTCTTGTCGGTCATTGCTCGAACCTTCCCCTCAGAGGATTGAGACCGTGTTCAGCCCGCGCGGTCTGCCCGCGGCGGAGGGGCCGGCGAGGGCCCCGGAGCTGTGAAGCTCGGCATGCTTTTCGAGCGCAGCCTTGTCGAGGCCGTAGCCCGCCTCTCCCAGCGCCCAGTGCAGTCTCTGGAGCGAAGCGGTGCTGCCCGTGGCCTTGTAGCAGCGGAACCATATGGTGATTGCGGAATTGCGTTTTCCTAGCCTCCAGAGGGCGAGAGCCTTCACATCCTCGGCTTCCTCTCCATCGAGGCCTTCGGCGGCCTGCATCGCGCCCGAAGCGTCTCCGGACTGCAGCAGGTTCCTCGCCCTGGCGAGGCCTTCGGCGGGCGGAGTGCTGCGATGCTGGTCGAGAGCCTTGTTGACGGCGCCCAGGATCGCATCGTCGGAGGTCGTCATGGCCACCTCGGATGCTTCGGGCAGCATGGAAGCAGCAAGCAGGACCCTTATCAGGTCCTGGCTTCCCGGCAGCCTGCCCTTGCGCCATTTCTCCATGCAGAAGACCGCGATTTCCGAAAGCCTGTCTGCAGCGCCCTCCCTGTCCAGGAGCAGCACTCCGAATTCCAGTGCCCTGGCGGGATCGAGTCCGCTGCCCATGACAGCCCGGGCTGCCGCGTAGAGCTCGGCGTCGGGACGCGAGGCAGGGTTCTCCGCCAGAGGGCTCTGCAGGGCATTCATCACCGTCTCGGGGTCGCGCACGGAATCCCAGAACAGAGTCGGTGGGGTGGAGCCCTCGATGGCCGACGCGAAGAGCTTCGCAGCGGCATCCGCCTTCCACGCTCCTATCCCCTCGGCGGCCAGAGATGCGAGGACGCCCGGCACCCTGTCACCCAGACCGGCTGCGGGGAGCATGCTCGAGAGATGCAGGAGCGCCTCCCCTTCGGATCCCGGCTTCCACTTCGAGAGTGCAGCTTCGGCAATCGCGCGGTTGATCGGGACTTCCAGCCCCTGTCTGCGCCGCATGATGTCGACAAAGCCCTGCGACTCGCCTGCGGCGATGAAGCAGAGCGCCTTCAGCGAAGGGCCGTTGCCCTTCCTCGCGAGGAGGCCGGCAGCCACGGATGGGTCCGACAGGACGGCGTTCGTGAGGAGGGTGTCAGGGCTCGACTGGAGGTGATAGCGGTCGGAAAGCTCGGCCGCGAGGACCAGGGCCTGTCCGCCGTTCCTTCCGCTGCCCGCCTTCTCCAGCATCCCCTCGATCTCGCCGGCCCTTCCGGGATCTATGTCCAGGGCCATGCCGACCCAGCGCTTCAGCTGGTCCATGTCACCCGAGGCCAGCGCGGAGCGCACCAGCAGCAGCGGCGCATCGGGAAGCCCGGGGTTCAGAGAGGCCAGCTCCTCCAGCAGGGATGTCGCTTCGGGATGGTTGAGCATGTTCTCGAGCACGATGACCGCATCGGGAATACGGGCGTCCGTGGAGAGGGCTGTCGAGAGGGCCAGCCGGATCCGCAGCTCCTCTTCGCCAGGGTCATCGAGCAGCGTCCTGAGCACGCCGGAGGCGAGTGAGCTGGTCCTCCTGTCGAGCAGGGCGGGCTGCGCGGACGACAGGCCGGTGCGGATCGAGCCGACCGAGACCAGGCGGCAGAAGTCCGCCATGCCTGTCAGAGCAGGATCTGTCACGGAGGATCCGGAGACAGAGGATCCCGCAAGAGCCACACGGCCCTCCGCCAGGCATGCACGAAGCCTGAACAGGAGCTCGGCAGGAGGGTCGCCCCACTCGAGCTTCGAGACCAGCTCCATGCGCCAGGCGTCCGAGCCTTTCGTCCTCAGGATGATGTCGGCGGCGGTCTTCGAGGCCCCGGAGGCGGCGAAGAGCGGAAGCAGGTCCTCCAGGTCTATTCCCGTGAGGGCCTCGTCGGGCAGGAAGGCAACCTGCTCGGCGATGCGCGGGGCGATCGCCGGGTCGGCGGCGGCTGCGAGGAGCAGCCCGGAGGCCCGCCCGTATTCCCTCTCTCCCAGCGCCGCCATGCCCACGAGGAACGACTCGGCCGGGTTCTCCGGCTCGAAGCGCGAGGCCAGAAGATCTGCAGCCTTCGTCCGGTGCAGGCCGGCCTGTTCGATCTCGCCGAGGGCGTGTCCAGGGACGTGCTCACCGCTCAGCATCAGCGAGAACCAGTCGGAGGCCGCCTCTCCCTCCCTGCCCGAGACCGCGCGGACCGAGGCCCTCATGCGCCTCAGGCCGGGGTACTGGTCCATCAGGGAGTCGAACCTGCTGAGCACCAGGACGACGTCCTCGCGGGACTTCCTGTCCCTGCGCTCCTGGAGGTGCCTGATCGTCGCCGTCGCCTCGGACTCCCTCCCCCTGACCTGCATCGTCACTGCCAGGAGGGTGAGTATCTCGGCGCTGTTCTTGTCGCGTATGAGCAGCTTCTGCAGCATGGACTGCACCCAGTCGGGATCGGCCACGACGAGGCGCCCGAGCGCTTCGACAGCCTCCGAGACCGTTCCGTTGTCCACCAGGAAGGTCCCCAGCTTCTTCGCCACGCTGTTGTCCCTGTCGAGGCCCGCGTCGAGGAACGAGGCAGCGGTCTCGGCCAGGCTGGAGCCCGAGGCGTCGGGACAGTCGAAAGCCTGCTCCAACGCATCGAGCGCGGCCGTGTTCTCCCCCCTCGCCTTCTTGAACCTGGCGAGCAGCGAGAGAGGGCGGGCGCTGCCGCTTCCGGCCGTCGCCACCGCTCTGACGGCGGCATCGACCTCGACACTCGTCTCGCCGGCGTCGAGCAGCTTCTCCAGCTCGCGGCAGGCATCCTCGATACGGCCTGCGGAGGTGAGGAGGCGCGCGAAGTAGACCTTCCCCCGGCTCGAGAGGTCGAGCGGCAGGAGGTCCTTCTCGACCACTGCGACCGCCTGGTTGACGATGGCGGGCTCGGAATCGAAGAGGTCGGGGATGTTCCTGAGCGCCAGTTCGACATTCTCCGCGGCCAGGTAGGAGCGCACGAGGTACAGAACGGCCAGCGGATCCCTGTCGCCCTTCCTCGTGCCGATCCAGTCGATCAGCGCGGGCACACGCTCGTCGGGGCGGGAGGATCTCTGGGCAACCTTCAGCATGGTATCCAGGGCCTCCTGGACCTTGCCCCTCCTGTACAGGGCGAGGCTCCAGCCGACGAACCTGTCGATATCTCCCTCCAGCAGCTTGTCCGCCGCGAACCTCTCAGCATTCCGGGCGGCCGTCTCGAGGGAGTCCATGAGCTTCGACTCGTTCGCCCTGTCGACACGGTTCAGGAGCTCGATGGCGCCTGTGAAGTCCCTCTGCCTGAGCTTGATCTGCCACAGGGTGCGGAGCAGCTCCGTCGAGCGCGGAAAGTCGGATTGTCTCTCCTCGAGGAGCCTCAGGACAGGAACGGCGAGTTCCTTGTACTGCCTGATGATCTCCTCGCCGGCCCGCGCCGCCAGGTCCGGATAGCCGATGTCCATCAGGTAGGCAACGAGCTCCCGCGCCACTTCCGAGCTCTCCAGGAGCACCTTGAGGTCCTGCTCGACCTTCGCCGCGGCCTGGTCGACCGCACCGCCGTCGGACAATCCCTTGATGGTCTTGAACAGCTTCCTCTGTCTGCTCTCGAAGATCGCCATCGCCGCTACTCCCGGATGACCAGGACCTGGCCCAGTCCGAGGTTGGTTCCGGACAACGCATTGAGTTGCGAAATGCTCTCGACGGTCACTCCGTACCTGCCTGCGAGATCCCACAGCGT
>DIAQ01000035.1:0-3130 GCA_002414865.1 candidate division Hyd24-12 bacterium UBA5074
CGCTCGATCACGAGCAGGCCGCCGAGCTTGCGCAGGCGCAGGTGGACGCAGGCCCCCACTATCGCCTCGATTGTGTCGCGCCCCGTCCAGACGGTCTTGCCCCTGAAGCGCGCGGCGACCCGCCTCCCCTGCTCGGCGAGGAGGTTCCGGATGTCCTCGTGGAAGATGATGATGGAGGTCAGGAAGAGGACGCCGGTGAGGCTCTCGAGCAGGAACCCGACCGTGTAGAAGTTCAGCTCGCGCAGGACGGCGCCGCCCACCAGGGCGCCTGCGAAGACCAGGACCACCGTCATCGCCGGCGTCCGCCACAGGGAGCGGAACACGAGTCGGGCCAGGATCGCCACGAGGGTTATGTCGGCGAGCTGGGCCAGCCAGAAGGCGCTGAGGATCGAATGGCCGAGCGGCTGGATCAACAGGAGGCCTCTCCCGTCAGTGCGGCGGCCGTCCGGAGGACCGCCTTCGTCCCGGATACGTCATGGACCCTGATAATATCTGCTGCGCCCGCGCAGAGGGCAGCCACGGCATGGCCGGCCCGGTCCCTCCCCGCGGGGTCCTCGATGCCGGTGAGCGCGCCGAGGAACCTCTTCCTGGAGTAGCCGACGACGATCCTCCGGCCGAGGAAGGCGAGCTCCCCCAGGCGCCTGAGGAGCAGTATGTTGTCTTCCAGCCTCTTCCCGAATCCGATCCCGGGATCGACCATGATCCTGTCAGGCTCGATGCCGGCCGAGACCGCAGCCCCCACGCGCTCCGCGAGGAACTCCGACACCTCCTCGATGACATCCCCGTAGCAGGGAGCCACCTGCATGTCCGCGGGTGCGCCCTTCATGTGCACCAGTATGACACAGGCGCCGCGGGCTGCAGCCAGGGGCGCCATGGCGGGATCGGCCAGCGCCCTCACGTCGTTCACGATGTCCGCCCCCTCGTCGAGGGCGGCGGCTGCTGCTTCGGCCGAGGATGTATCGACGGAAATCGGCATCGAAGGCAGCTCGCGCCTGAGGGCGCGGAGCACCGGGACCAGCCGCTCCGTCTGCACGGAGGGGGGCACGCCGACCGATCCGGGCCTCGTGGATTCGGCTCCGGCGTCGATGATGTCGGCTCCCTCTTCCGCCATCTGCATGCCCCTGCGCACCGCGGCGTCAGGGTCCAGGTAGAGGCCTCCGTCCGAGAACGAGTCCTCGGTCACGTTGAGAATGCCCATCACGAGGGGCACCTGCCCGAAAACCAGCGGCCGGGCGCATGGAGATGACCTGACCGGGGCCGGAACCCGGGGGGAGAGCAGGCGGGTTATCTCGGCGGATATGGCCGACAGTCCGAACGGCTGCCCCAGGAGAGACTCCGCGGCATGCCTGAGATGTCTGGGCATGCCGACGAGAAGAGCGCAGGAGGAGTCGCAGCTGCAGTCGATCACGCCCCTGGCTACGATCGCGTCGCCTCCGGAGGACAGCATGCACTGCTTGAGGATGTTGGCGGCGGGCGAGGGCATCGGGCCGGTGCGGAGGACGATCACCTCGCTGCGGTGACGGACGCGGTCCCACGAGCCGGGGTCGGCGCCGACGAGCCCCATCTCGCGCACCCAGTCGGCCTCGGTGGAGAGCAGAAGGCGCCGGATCATCTCGCCGGGGTCGTCCTGCCTATGAGCGAGAGGGCTTCCGCGCGTGTCTCCGGCCTCTTCAGATAGCCCCTCATCGCCGATGTGACGATCCGGGAATCGCGCTTCTTCACGCCCCTCATGGCCAGGCACATGTGCTCGGCCTCCACGACCACCATGACGCCCTTGGCCTGGATCTCCTCCATCAGGCGGTCCGCGAGCTCGGTCGTGAGCCGCTCCTGGATCGAGGGTCTCGCGGCAAGGGTCTCCACCGTCTCGACTATGGCGCTGAGGCCCGCGATCCTGTCGTTGGCGGGGAGGTAGACGACGTCGCATCTGCCGATGTAGGGAAGCAGATGGTGCTCGCAGAGCGAAGCGAAGCTGATGTCCTTTACGATGATGAGTTCGTTCTGACCCGCGGCGGAAAAGGTCCTGATGGGCCTGACGGCATCCGGGTTCAGCCCCCGGCAGAGCTCGGCGAAGGTCCTGGCGGCCCGGCAGGGTGTCTCAGCCAGGCCCTCCCTGTCAGGATCCTCCCCCACTCCCTCCAGGATCATCCGGATTCCCTGCTCTATCCTCTCCAGATCCACCCGTCTCCTCCGATCCGGTCCCGGGCTGCCCGGCAGGCTCGAAGGGAGCCGCGGCGCCCTCGCTCGACCTGACGAGCTCCGCGAGCTCTTCGCTTGTGACGGTCTCCTTCTCCAGCAGCAGATCCGCCAGCCCCTGCAGGAGCCCGAGGCGCTTCTCGAGGATCGCGGCCGCGCTGTCGTAGCCTTCGTCGATGAAGCGGCGGATCTCGTTGTCTATCAGCTGCGAGGTGCTCTCGCTGTAGTTCCGTATGCGGCCCATGTCGCGCCCGAGGAAGATGGGCTCGCTGGATTCCCCGAGGGAGACGGGGCCGATCTCCGGACTCATGCCCCACTCGCACGTCATCTTGCGCGCCAGAGTGGTGGCCTTCTCCAGGTCGTTGCCCGCCCCGGTGCTGAGCGTCCCGAGCAGGATCTTCTCCGCGGCCCTGCCTCCCAGCATCCTGGCGAGGACGCCCTTGCAGTACTCGAGCGAGTAGTTGTGCCTGTCGTCGATGGGGAGGAAGCTGGTCACCCCGAGGGCCTGGCCGCGCGGGACGATCGTCACCTTGTGAACGGGGTCGAGGCCCGGGGTGAAGATGCTGACGAGGGCATGCCCCCCTTCGTGGATGGCCGTGAGCTTCTTCTCCTCGGGGGTGATGACCATGCTCCGCCGCTCGATGCCCATCACGAGGCGGTCGATCGCGTATTCGAAATCCTCCTGCTCGACCTTTTTCGCATCCCGTCTGGCCGCCCTGAGCGCCGCCTCGTTGGCAAGGCTCTCCAGATCGGCTCCGCTGAAGCCCGGAGTCCCCCTTGCGACCTTCTCCAGGGCCACCTCCGGAGCGAGCGGCATCTTGCGCGTGTGCACCTTCAGGATGGCCTCGCGACCCTTAACGTCGGGCATCGGGACCACGATGTTGCGGTCGAACCTGCCCGGCCTCAGCAGCGCGGGGTCGAGGACGTCGGGCCGGTT
>DIAQ01000035.1:3451-4095 GCA_002414865.1 candidate division Hyd24-12 bacterium UBA5074
AGTGCGTTCAGGGTCTGCTCGCGCTCGTCATGACCGCCGCCGAGCCCTGCGCCCCTGTGCCTGCCCACGGCGTCTATCTCGTCGATGAAGATTATGCACGGGGCCTTGGCCTTGCCCTGGATGAAGAGGTCGCGCACGCGGCTGGCGCCCACGCCCACGAACATCTCGACGAAATCGGAACCGCTCATCGAGAAGAAGGGCACCTCCGCCTCGCCCGCGACGGCCTTGGCCAGCAGGGTCTTCCCGGTCCCGGGAGGGCCGACGAGCAGGACTCCGCGGGGAACCTTGCCGCCCAGCTTCTGGAACTTCTTGGGGGACTTGAGGAAGGCGATTACCTCGCGAAGCTCCTCCTTCGATTCGTCCACTCCCGCGACATCGGCGAACGTGACCTTGGGCCTGTCCTGCACGAACAGCTTGGCCCTGCTCTTCCCGAAGGAGAAGGCACCCCTCGCGCCGCCCGAGGCGCCTCTCATGAAATAGATCCAGAAGCCGATCAGCAGGAGGATCGGTCCGATGCCGAGAAGGATCTGCAGGAAGTCCATGCTCATGGGCTTGCCCTCGACGAGCACGCCATGGGCCTGGAGGCTGTCGATGACCGCGGTGTCCTCCAGCGGGATGAAGCTCGTGAAACGCTCGTAGCGAAC
>DIAQ01000035.1:4360-7709 GCA_002414865.1 candidate division Hyd24-12 bacterium UBA5074
ATCGTCTGCGCCTCGTGGAACTCGCCCGCGACGGATCCGCCGGTTTCTATGCTCACCGATTCGATGCGGCCGGCCGTGACATAGGCCAGGAATGTCGAATAGGGTATCTCGACCTTGCCGGCGCCCTGCGAGAAGACAGTGAACAGGCTGAAAACGATGAGGGACATGAGGAGCCAGAGCGTGAGCGTGCGGAACGAACAGCCCAGCCTGGTGGGAGGAAGGTTGCCCCGGTCGGGCGGGCGGTTGTCGGTCATCTATCCTGCATCTCCTCTGGAAGCGCCATTATGTCGCGAAGATTCCTGTACAGCCCATCCGGGCCGTCGAGGCCGTACCCGAACACGAAGCGGTCGGGTATCTCGAAGCCCGTCCAGGTAACATCGACTTCGACCTTCCTCCGAGCCTTCTTGTCCAGCAGCACGACAGTGGACAGGGATGCCGGAGATCGTGAACTGATAAGCTTTTGAATATACGCAAGGGTCAAACCCGTGTCTACGATGTCCTCGACGAGCAGGACATGGCGGCCGGCCAGGGGGAGCTCCGTGTCCAGCGTAAGCCGGACCTCCCCCGAGGACGAGGTGCTCTCGCCGTAGCTGGAGGCGCCCAGGAACTCGACGCTCAGATCGGTCCCCATCGCCCTGACCAGATCGGCCGCGAAGACGAAGGCGCCCCTCAGCAGCGGTATGACGACCGGCCTCCCGCCGCGGTAGCGCTCTCCTATCTCCCGCGCCATCTCGGCGACCCTGCGCTCGATCCTCCAGCCTTCTATGAACACCTCAGCGGGGTGCGCCATCTCCCCCTCCGATCGGTGCCGGCCCCTCGAACCGGAGCAGGGACCCGTCCGCGACGAGCACGGTGCCGTCGGGCAGGGCTTTCGAGCCCTTCCCGCCCGAGCGCAGCCAGCGCTCGGTCTTCTCCAGCTCCCCGCCACCCGCGCGGGGCCTTCCGCACAGCACCCACAGAACCGACAGCCCGACGGGAGGGGGCAGCTCCGCCCAGGCCTCCCGGTCCAGCGACCGGAAGCCCTGACCGGTGACCTCGCAGCCCGCGAGGGCTTCAGCAACCTTCTCATCCGCCATCCTGCCCCAGCAGGAGAGCAGGGCCGAGGACCGCGCCAGCCGGCGCGTGGCACCTGGCCTGACGCGCTCCGCCGCGGGGAGCAGCTCGGCCCGTATGCGGTTCCTGAGGAGGGATGTGTCGCTGTTCGTGGGGTCCTCCCTGAACTCGAAGCCCCTGTCGCCTAGATAGCCTCTGATCTCTCCGCGACCGAGGTCGAGCAACGGCCTGCGGACCGGTCCGATCCCCCGGTAGTCCATGCCCCCGAGGCCCCTCAGACCGGAGCCCTCGAGCAGCCTGAGCAGGAGCGTCTCGGCCCTGTCGTCGGCGGTGTGGCCGACAGCGACCAGGCCGCCACCCGCCTCCTCCTCGTAGATCGTCTGCCTCGCCTCGCTGAAGTCTGCTTCGGGGGACCCGCATGCGCTGCGCGGATCGAGCCTCCTCACCCTGCACGGGACGCAGAGGCGCGCGCAGGTCTCCTCCACGAAGGCGGCGTCGAGGCCGCTGTCGGGCCTCCAGCGGTGATCGACATGCAGAGCGGATACATCCCATCCCATGTGCTCCCGGAAGCGCAGGAGCAGGAGCAGCAGGCCCACGGAGTCGGAGCCGCCCGACACCGCGGCGGTGACCTTCGAGCCGGGGGGGAGCACCTGCTCCCGCCTCACCGTTTCGATGAACTGCAGCTCCGTGGCGTTCTTCATGCCCGGAATATGGGGAGCGAAGCGGGAGGGAGGGCGCGCGGGGGCATCCGGGCGACCCGGGGACCCGTCGCGGACCTTCAGGATGCCTGGGGATGCCCGTGCCGATCATGCAGGAAAGCCGCCAGGTTCCTGACGGCTTTCATGCATGGTAGCGGCGAAGGGACTTGAACCCCTGACCCGAGGATTATGATTCCTCTGCTCTACCAACTGAGCTACGCCGCCTCGGGCGGCCGAAGCTAACCCAAGCCCGGCGGATGTGTCAAGAAGTCCGGAGGCGTCAGGACTGCGGTCTGCTGCAGAGCGGGCGGAGCGACTCCATGATCCTCGCGGCCACCTCGTCCGGGAGGGCCTGGTTCCTGTCGTGCACCCTCAGGAGGACGGCGTGCATCCCCGACCAGTCGATGACGCTGGCGGTGACCCTGTACTCCTTCACCGCGTCGAGGAAGCCCTGGAAGCTGCGCGCGGACTCGGGCACCACGCAACAGAACAGCGTGGCCACGTCCAGGTCGTCCTGGTGCACGATCGTGATGGTCGGTCCGTAGGTGGTCACGCCGTCGCGGATGGCCGCGCTCATGGCGTCGAAGGCCAGCCGGATGTGCAGCGCCAGCTCGGCCACCGGGGCGCCCGCCCTGAGGAAGTCCTCCAGCCTGTAGTAGAAGTCCGTGGTCACGCTGTCGGGGATGTCCTTCAGGAGCTCGCGCACCTCCTTGAGCTGCTTCACGTCGTTCAACCGCATGCCCATGTCGAAGTCGCGGAACTGGCCGATGCTGTCCGAGATGCACTTCTTGATGGCCTCGAAGGCGTTCTCGATCTCTGGATAGACGCCCTTCTGCACGGTCACGTTGAGGATGTCCACCCACTTCAGGCCGTAGCTGGAGGGTGACTTGAAGGACACCACCGTCATCCCCTCGAGGCCGTCGATCGCCCCCACGAGGCCCAGGATCCTCCTGTCGTGCTCCTCCATGCCTGAGGCCGTCAGGACGAGCACCAGCTTGAGCTCGGCCGAGAATGTCGTGGAGGCCTCGAGCGAGATGTATGCCTGGCTCATCTTCGAAGTCTCGCACTCCTTGAGGAGCAGCGGGATGAGGGCGCGGGCATAGTGCTCCTGACCCCCGTAGCTGTGGATGCGCTTCATCCGCTCGAGCTCCTGCCTGACCAGGAGCTGGCGGAGAGTGTCGCTGATCTTCTTGATCTCGTGACGGTTGGCGGCGAGCCCCGAGGCCCCCGTCATCTCTATCCTGATGGAGATGATGCCGTCTCCGGTGGTGTAGCGGCGCTGGTGCCGGATCGTGGACCCCGGCCAGGCGAAGCTGAGGGCTGTCAGGCAGTCCTGGAGCGACACGTCCCTCTCGTAGCCTGCGATGTTGATTCCGGTGAGATGCTCCCTGGTCGTGCGGAGGTTGCGCACCTTGAAGATGGGCCTGCCCCTCCCGGTCCTGACGGCCTCCACCAGATTGTAGTTCGTGAGGACCATGCCCGAGAGGTCCTCGGGCCGGCGCTCGCGAAGGTACTCGTCGGATCTGGAGGAGATGAAGAGGACCAGCTCTCCGCTGGGGCCCGAGAGCGCCTCGGGAATGGGGCCGCCCCCCAGGAGC
>DIAQ01000028.1:0-178 GCA_002414865.1 candidate division Hyd24-12 bacterium UBA5074
CCCTGCTGGCCGAGTGCATCTACCGCGAAGGGCTCCGCAACGTGGTCGCAGGCGCCAATCCCATGGCCCTCAAGCGCGGCGTCGACAAGGCCGTCGAGGCAGTCGTGGCCGAGCTCAAGAACCTCTCCAAGGAGGTTAAGGGTCGCGAGGAGATCCGCCAGGTCGCCAGCATCTCCGC
>DIAQ01000028.1:563-850 GCA_002414865.1 candidate division Hyd24-12 bacterium UBA5074
AGTTCGACCGCGGCTACCTCTCTCCGTATTTCGTAACCGATGCCGAGAACATGGAGTGCATACTCGAGGACGCCTTCCTCCTCATCCACGAGAAGAAGATCTCCAACGTGAAGGACATCCTCCCGATCCTCGAGAAGATAGCCCAGCTCGGCCGTCCTCTGCTCATCATCGCCGAGGACATAGAAGGCGAAGCCCTGGCCACCCTCGTCGTCAACAAGGTCAGGGGCATGCTCCACGTCGCGGCAGTGAAGGCCCCCGGATACGGTGACCGCCGCAAGGCCATGCTC
>DIAQ01000028.1:1086-2915 GCA_002414865.1 candidate division Hyd24-12 bacterium UBA5074
GCAAGGCCATGCTCGAGGACATCGCAGTCCTCACGGGCGGCCGGGCCATCACCGAGGACCTGGGCATCAAGCTCGAGAACATCACCGTCGCAGACCTCGGCAAGGCGAAGCGCATCTCCATCGACAAGGACAACACCACCATCGTCGAGGGCGCCGGCGCCGTCGAGGCCATCAAGGGTCGCGTCGCCCAGATCCGCAAGCAGATCGAGGACACGACCTCCGACTACGATCGCGAGAAGCTCCAGGAGCGCCTCGCCAAGCTGGCCGGCGGCGTGGCCAGGATCAATGTCGGCGCTGCCACCGAGACCGAGATGAAGGAGAAGAAGGCCCGCGTCGAGGACGCCCTCCACGCAACCCGCGCCGCCGTTGAGGAAGGCATCGTCCCCGGCGGCGGAGTCGCCCTCGTCCGCTGCGAGCCGGCCTTCGACAAGATGACCCTCGAGGGTGACGAGAAGACGGGCGCCAACATCGTCTTCCGCTGCCTCACCGAGCCCCTGCGCCAGCTGGCCGTGAACGCAGGCCTCGAAGGCGCCATCGTCGTCGAGAAGGTCCGCTCCATCGGAGGCAGCCAGGGTCTCGATATCCAGAACAACGAGTACGTGGACATGTTCGAGGCCGGGATAGTCGATCCCACCATGGTGACCCGCACCGCCCTGCAGAATGCTGCGAGCATCGCCGGGCTGCTCATCACCACCGAGTGCGTCATCACCGAGATACCCGAGCCCGAGAAGACCCCTCCCGCCGGCGCCGGCGGCGGCATGGGAGACATGTACTAGGAGATTCGCCTGATCTGAAGGCGGCCCGGCGGGAAACCGCCGGGCCGCTCTCGTTTCGTGCGCCGAAAGGCTATTCCTCGGGTGGCCTGAACTCGAACGGGACATTGATGTCCAGGGGCTCGTCGATACCGTTCGGCAGCCTGTCGAACCTCAGCTCGGCCACGGATGCCTTGAGTGCATCGGCAACCGGCTGCAGGACACTGTCGCATTCCGCGGCGACATCCCCGACAAATCCGTCCCTCGTGATGGTGAAGCTCAGTGTTATGCTCCCGGCAGCTGCCGGGTCCTGGGCGAGGAGTTCCTCGTAGGAACCGGCCGCCACGTCCTGGACGCCGCCCAGGATTTCCTGTATGCCGGCCATGTACGCATCCACCTGGGCCGATGCCAGCCCTGTCAGGGCGAGGCAGATCAACAGGTATTTCATCGCATGACCTCCCTGGCCGGTTCCTCCGGCCCTGTATGCATCATATGGATATGCCTGAGGCAGGACGGGATGACAAGAGCTCTGCGACGGCCCTGGCGGGGACGTGGCGCCGCCTGACGAAAGCGGCCCGGCCTGGGCCGGGCCGCCTGATGTCTTCTGTACGAGGCCTATTCCGGAGGCAGCAGGTTGAACGGGACCTGGACGGGCAGGTTGCCTGTGGATCCCTCGATGGATCCGAAGTTGAGCCCCGCCACGGCCGACTGAATCGTCGGGACAAGACTCTGGAGATCTCCAGGAGCGCTGACGCTCACATTGACCACCGAGCCGCCGGGCGTGATCTCGAACGAGATCTGCACGTTGCCGCCCGCCGTGGGGTTGGAGCGGAGCAGGTTCTCGTAGGCTGTCTGTATCCTCATCTTGATCACGTTGATGCGGCCTCTGATCTCGGTCATGTTGCGCAGACCCAGATCGAGCGCCTCGCCGGAACCGGAGGCGGAGAAACTGACGGTCGCAGCTCTGTGGACAGCTTCGATATCGCTCTGGGAGACGGTCTCCGCCGAGCTGACCACTCCGCCACCCGCCGGCACGAGACCGGCGATGCCGCCGGAACCGCCGCCGCCGGCGCCTGC
>DIAQ01000028.1:3221-15659 GCA_002414865.1 candidate division Hyd24-12 bacterium UBA5074
GCAGCCTGGAGGTCGCCGACGAAGCCTGCACTGCCGCCGGCGCCCTGGGTGCCGTAAGCCGCGAAGCCGATGTCCTGGAGGACTCCCTGCCCAGCCGCGGCTCCTGCCGCCACGCCGGCCGGGCCGGGATTGTCGTTGCCGGGGGCTCCTCCACCGGGACCGCTGACGGTGCCCACCTGCTCTCCGAGCTCGCTCTCGGAGATGATCTCCTCGCCGAGGCCCTCGGTCTGAGGAGGAGTCTGGGCCAGGCTGGCGACCCGCGCGGTCGGCGCACGACGCAGAGCCTCGGCTCTGGTTTCGGCATGGACCACGACGATCCTGTCGAACGTGGCGCCGAGGACAAGCGAGACCGACAGGATGATGCCCATGGCGAACTGGAGCCTGTTCTTCTCGGCGCCTGAGCCCTTGAGGGCGATCGCGTCATGAGGCCTGGATGCGAAGACTCCCCAGTCATACCTGGAAGGTCCGGAGGGCTTCTTCACCTCCGGCTCCGGCCTGGGCTCCGGCTTCACGACGGCCTTCGGCACGAGAGAGGGGTCGACGAAGCCGAAGAAGATCTCGGTGGAGCCGAGCACGAAAACGCCGGAGACGCTCTTGTCCATTATCCAGACATACGGCTCGCCAGGCTTCTCCTGCTTCATCAGGTTGCGCTCGATGAGAGTGGCGAACGGTATGATGCTGCCCTTCACCTCGACTCCGCCCTTGATCTGGGGGATCAGGCGCAGGAGATACCTGGAGCCCTGGGGCTCCATGAGCGTGTGGATCCTCGGCAGGCCTGACCCCTTGACGCAGATGGTGTTATAATCGGCCTCGCCGATGGTCATTATGCCTGCGTTAGGGAAGAGGTCCTTCCTCGCGCCTCCCTGCTCCTCCATCGAGAGCCTCAGGACACGGAGATCCTCCTTCTCGGGCTCGGCAGGTGCGGCCGCCTTCTCGGGTTCCTTGCGGACGGGCTTCTCGGGCTCCTTCTTGGCAGGCGGAGCGATGAACCCGAAATGCACGACGTACGGCCCGGCCATGACCTGGCCCTGGTCCCCGTACTTCACGTTGAGGAGGTAGCAGCCCGACTCGTCGCGCGGGAAGATGCCGAGGTCCTTCAGATCGCTGAAGTTCAGCTTGGTGCCGTCGGCGGAGGTGACAAGCGCGTTCATGCCTTCGGTAAGCCTGAGTATCCACGAATCCCTGTCGCCGCCGGGTGTCACGAAGGCGTAGCTGTCGGGCAGCCCCGCTCCCTCTACTACGATGTTGTTGTTGTAGCCGGTTCCCATCTTGACGGGATCACGGCCCGGGATGAGCTTCCCGACGACCTTGCCGTCGCGCATGACCGCGATGGCGAGTACTTTGCGCTCGACCGGCTGGTCACTCATGACCGATTGCCACCGCCCTCCACCTTGATCACTTCCAGGTTCTGGGTCATGAACCCGGCCTCGGAGCAACTCGACATGACTCTCTGGAGGAGGATGGCCGGGACCGCGATATCACCCTGGATGTTGATCATCATATCCTCCTCGGTGAGAATACCGCGCACCCTGCGGTTGTATTCCATGTGGGCGCGAAGCCTCGCAACGAGGGCTGGGATGGAGTTGCCGGTGGAGAGGAGATCCTGGTTCACCGCCACCACGGGATCTCCATCCACGACGATGACCATGCTGTTGACCTGGATTTCCAGCTTCAGCTTCACCGGGTTCTCGGAATGCGACTGAGGCAGCGTCAGCGCATCGCTGAGCGTCACGATCTGGCCTTCCGAGCTGAACGACTGGAGCAGGAACACCACGAGGATCGTGAACATGTCGATCATCGAGGTGAGCGTGAGTTCCGCCTTCTTGCCACGGCCTCTTATGGCCGCCTTCGATTTGTTGTAGCCCAGGAGCAGGGGGAGGTGCCTCTTCGTAGGCGCGCTCACAGCCTACCTCCCCATCGCGGCGGCGGTGGCGCGCTCGACGGCGGCGCTCGGGGCCACCTGGAGCCCGGGCTGGTCGAAGCCGGACGCGGCGCAGGCGTCTATCGCCTGCACGACATTGTCGTATCTCGTGCTCTCCACCGTCAGGATCGTGACCTTGTGGAACTCGATCTGGGGATAGGCCTGGGAGAGGAGTCTGTGGACCTCGGTTGCCTGCCTCCTGAGCGAATCGAAGTCGAACGTCACGGCGTCCACGCCGTTGATTATCTCGTGGCCCGCAAAGCACACGTGCGCAGTGCCTGCCACGGTCCCGATGAACATCTCCTGGTCGGTCATGATGACCTTCGGCTGCAGCCTGTCTTCCTCCGAGCGGGCCAGGTTTGCCACCGTCCCGCTCCCCGAGGAGCTGATGCCTTCCGTCTGCGCCATGGTGATGATGGTCACCTGCAGGAAGGAGGCGCTCAGGAGGAGGAACGGTATCATGCAGCAGAAGAGGTTCATCACGGGGAGCATGTCGAGCTCCTCGGCGCGACGGACTCTGCGGCTGCGGCCGCTCGCGGCCTGTGCCATCAGCCTTCCTTCCTCGCCTGCGCCAGCATGTTGATGACCATGACGGAGTACCTGTCGATGTCATCAACGAGCTGGTCGGACTTGGACGAGAGGAAGGCATGGGCGATGAGGGTCGGGATGGCCACGATGAGGCCGAAGGCGGTCGTGTTCATGGCGACTGCGATGCCGTTCGCGAGGATGCGGCCCTTGGTCTCGGGGTCGGCCACCGAGACGGCGCCGAAGGCCTGGATCAGGCCGAAGATGGTTCCGAGCAGACCGGTCATCGTGGCGACGTTGGCGAGGACCGCGAGGTAGGTCAGCCTCGAGCTGAGCCGCGGGAGCTCGGCCAGAGCCATCTCGTCCACGGCGTTCTGGATGTCACGCTCCGTGCCGCGATAGTTGCGCAGGGCTGCCTCGATGATCCTCGCAAGAGGGGCCTCCTCTTCGGCCGCAACTGCGATGGCGCCTTCGATGCTGCCCTTGCGGATGAGGTCGGCGATCCTGGCCATGAAGTCCTCGGGACGGAGGTTGGCCCTGAAGAAGAGGAAGATGGTCCTCTCGATGCATATGGCTATCGCGATGGCCAGGAACAGCAGGATGGGCCACATCGCGATTCCGCCTTCGCGGAAGAAGCGCGCGATCTGAGAGAATGTGCCTTCGCCTCCTGTCGGCTCCGCTGCGGCAGCGGAATCGACGGCCGTGGTGTCGGCGGGCACCGTGTCGATGAGGGCGGCCGCGGTCGTGTCCAGGGCGGTCGTCGCGCTGTCGGCGGCGATCGTGCTGTCAACGGTTGTGGAATCCGCTGTCAGGGCCGAGTCGGCCGTCTGAGCGGCACAGATTCCGCTGAGAAGCAGTACGAGCGCCATTGTCAGGGAGCGAGGCATCAACTGTCTCCTCTCAGGCGAGACCCGTCAGAATCCGACGAGGTCGAGGATGAGATTGCCGACGAGATCAAGGCCCGCCATCACTCCGAAGGTGAGGCCCTGGTCTTCGTCACCTGAACTGTAATTGTACACCGACAGCCCTCCGAGGGCTGCCACCGTCCCGTACCTGACCCACCACGGGAGGACGGGCGCGCGGTCTCCCGCGAGCAGCGGTTCCTCCTCGAAGGCACCCGGATAGATGGGTCGCACTATATCCTCCAGGAAACTTCTCTCCAGCAGCACGTTGCTAAGGCTGGGAGTGCTCTTGAGGATGAGGAACATGGCCTGTGGAGTACGGAGCTCGCCCTTGATGGTGATCTCCTCGAGGATGAGCCTGCCGTCCTCCATTCGAGCACCCTCCGTATCCGTCTGCGCCCATGCGGGCGCTGCAACCGGCAGCACAGGCAGCGCCAGTGCGGCCAGGAGCAGCAATCCCGATCGGCGCATCAGAACGGCCACAGGAAACACCCCTTTCCTTCCTCCTCCGCCGGCTCTGTCCCACCGGCGGCGGGCGATCCGGATGTCCCCTGTTCTGCCGAGGCCGAGGATGCTCCAGACTGAGGCGACTCTACAGCCTCGCCCTGGGTCTGTCCAGCTTCGCCGCCGAAGCCCTCCTGGCCGGGCTCGATGTCCGTTCCGGCAGGAGTCTGCGTCGTGTCGGCGGGGGTCGCTGCAGGCGCGCCTCTCCAGCCCGGCAGCCCTCCGAGGGAGTTCACCGTGCCGGGGGAGAGCAGCTCGAGATGATCGGCCGCCCTGAACACCCACTCGTTGCTGATATTGGCCGAGATGGCCTTCTCCACAGCGGTCTGATAGACCTGCAGAGCCTTCTGGAGATAGCTCTCCATCACGGGATACAGCTGGTCGTAGAACGCCTGTATGCCCGTCTCGTCGAGGCCCTCAGGGGGATCCATGTAGCCTATCTCGTTGGCGTAGTCCTCGTAGAGCTCGCCGGCCCTGACGCAGGCAGCCATGAACCAGACATCGGTGAAGTAGGTGAGGGCCTTTCCGTACCAGGCCTCGGTCGCCTGCATCATCTGAGTCTTGCTCTGGGCCGTCGCCACAGTGGCGCCGACGATGGAGTAGTCCGTGAACGCCATCTCACCCAGGTAGAAGGCCGACATGGCCGGATAGTACGTGTCGCCCTGCCTGTACTGGTCGTATATGGTGATGCAGTCCTGGAACATCTGCCTGGACCTGGCGTAGTCGTTCCGCTCGTACAGGTATTCGCCGTACTTGCCATAGACGGTCGTCATGACTTCAGCCGAGGCCGTCCCGGAGGAGATGAGCTGGTCGTAGACCTGGATGGCCAGGTCCATCCTCTCGGCATCCTCATAGGAGAGGGAGGCGCTGAAGAGAGCGCTCCCGACGTCCGGCGCCGTGGGGAACTGCCGGTAGGCGCTGAGATATACGTTGCCCGCCTCCAGGAATCTGCCGGCCTCCCTGGCGAGGAAGGCGGAGCGGAGCAGGCCCTGCGAGGCGAGCTCGTTCTGGGGGTAGCGTCTGGCCAGGTCGTCGAAAACCCTCATGGCGTCGTCGATGGCGCCAGCCTTTGCGTATGTCTCGGCGGCGTCGTACAGCGCGTTGGGGGCGACCGCAGCCTCGGGATGGCTGTTCGCCGACTCCTCGAACCTCTGGGCCGCCTGGATCAGGCTGGCCGTGTCCTCGGACTCGGCCAGGCTGGATGCGTCCCGGTAGGCAGCGGTGGCAGCCAGGAGGTCGAAGTCCTCCCCCAGGTCCTCTCCGGTCCGGGCCGCGGCATCCTGCGCGCGTCCGTACCATTCCTCCGCCTGGGTGAACATGCTCTGCGCCTCGAAGGCTGCGGCGATGAATCGAGCGGAGCGCGCCACGTACTGGGACGAAGGACAGTTGTTGTAGAGGGTCATGTACGAGGACCGCGCGGATTCGTAGTCCCCTGCGTTGTATGCGTAGCCGCCGGCGGAGAAGAGGAACTGGTCGATATACTGGCCACCGGGGAAGCTTGTCATGTAGAAGTTGGTGGCCTCCAACTGCTTCTGCCTCACGAGCGCGCTGTCGATGCCCGTCAGCTCGGCATAGGCGGTGAAGTACGAGCCGCACGCATTGACGCAGGCATCCTCCTTGCGGACGGCCGAGGAGCTGTCCATGGCCACCGACAGATATGCGTCACCGGCGTCTATGTACCTTCCCAGGGCGTAATAGGCATCGCCCAGGAAGAACTTGAAGTCGTAGTTCTGCCTGCTCGCAGGATAGTCCTGCAGATAGGTCTGCACCCTCGAAGCGAGGGCTTCGTAGTTCTGACGGCTCAGCACCGGATCTTCGCGGTTGGCGATGGCCTGCGCATGGTAGTACCCGATGGTCTGCTCCAGGGACATCGACCTGATGGAGTCGACCACCGTCGCGGTCTCCGTGGTGCCGTAGGTCTGCGCCCAGGCTGATCCGGCGCCGTACTGGGCGACCAGGGTCTCCCTGGCTTCAGTGGCCGCCTGCTGATCCCCGCTGCCCTCGAAGCTCGCGGCTATCCTGGCCTGGATGAAGGGCGCCTGGGGAGAGTCGGGGAACCGCTGGAGCAGTGCGCCGTAAGAGGAGATCGCGTCGGCCCAGTAGCCGGATTCCTCGTAGAAGAGACCCATCTGGTCGAGCACCTGGTAGGTGACGCTGTCATCCTGGAATGAGTCGAGGAACCGGGAGGCCAGCAGGACGGAGGGGTAGTTCGTCTGCTCCATGAAGTCGTGCGCCATGTACTCGACCGACTCGTTGACCATGGCGCCGCCCCTGCGCGGCACGCCGAGCGAGTCCATCGTCTTGCTGTCCTCGATGAGGTAGGCGAACGTGGCGGCTGAGCGCAGATAGTCGCTGAGCAGGTAGTGGGTCCACCCCAGCTTGTAGATGCCGAGCTGGAAGAGGTCGGGATCCGTGCCGGGGTAGTCGAGTATCATGCTGTAGTAGACGAATGCGCTGTCGAAGTCGAAGCTGTCGAAGTAGAAGTCCCCCGCCCTGATGAATGTCTCCGGAGCAAGCGTGCTCTGCGGATGCTCGGCAAGCAGCCTCTGGTAGCTCGTCACGGCGCCCCTCGGGTCGCCCATGCGGTCGAGACAGTAGCCCATCGAATAGAGGGCTACATCCTCCACCTCGCTGCCGGGGTAGTTGGTCAGGACTCTCTGGTAGAGGTCCACCGAGCGCGAATAGTCTTCGAGCACGAACCCCTGCGTGTCCGCGCTGGATGCGATCCTGTCGAGGTAGGCCGAGTTGTCGAGGTCGTAATAGAGCTGGGCCAGCCTGACGAGGACGTCGGCGGAGAAGCGGCTCTCCGGGAAATTGGCGAGGTATTCCTCGAACAGCGTGGCGCACACCGCTGCGGAGGACTGGATCCTTCCCTGCAGGGCGCCGGTCTCGTTGAGGCGCTGCTGGATCAGACCCTGGGCGCGGCTGGAGTCACCCTCCTGGTAGGCCGTCTGGATCTGCGACTGGTAGTATGAGCCCATGTAGCTGAGGGAATCCCTCTTCAGCTCGCGCTCCATGTAGTTCGCTATGGCGATGCCGTACTGGGTCTCCTGGATCCAGTCATGCTCCTGCGTCATCCCGCTGTCGAACTTCGATGCGAGGTCCTGGAGTGACAGCCTTATCCTCTGCACCTCGCGTTCGAGGCCGCTCAGCTCCTGCCTGTCGGCGTCGCTGCCGCGGGTCTCCGCGATGCGGCCGACCTCCTCGACCGACAGGGCGAGCGCGTCGGTGGAGGCTCTGCTGTCCGAAATGAGCCTGCTGAGCTCGCGGTTCATCTCGTGCATGTCCATCTCGCCCACCGGGAGCGACTGGGAAGCCTCGAGACTGCTGATCTGGACGAACATCTGCCTGAGGGCCGCTTCCTCGTCCTCGATGATCTCCACCATGTCGAGGTCGCCCGAAGTGTAGGCCTGCTCCTTGAGCTCGGCGAGGCCGAGCCTTATCCTCTCGAGGCGCTCGCGCTCGGCCTGGTACTGCTCGTCGCGTGAGGTGGAGGTTCCGAGGAAGACATCCGAGTAGTCCGTGGTCGACTGGTGCTCCTCCAGCAGCCTCTCGTACCTGGCGATGGCCACCGGCAGGTCCTCCGCCCCCAGTGCGCAGTTGGCCATGGCCAGCTCGAACTCCGATCGGAGCTCCGTCGACGGCACCTCTTCGAGCACCCTTTCGGCCAGGTTATAGGCTTCCTGATACTTCTGCTCGCGCATGAAGACCCAGACCTTGCCCAGCATACCGACGTCGTAGTACGCGCTGAATGGCGAGATCCTGTCATAGAGCTGGTGAGCCCGCTCCAGGTCGTTCTCGTCGGCCACGATCTGGGCAAGGGCTATGCGGGCCCTGTCGGCCAGGTCGTTGTCGTCCTGCTGGGAGCGGGTGTTCGCAAGTATGCCCTCCAGAGCCGACTTGGCGGAAGGGATATCCCCCTCCTCCACATAAGCGACCGCGGTGAGGTACTCGGCGAGCGGCGCGTATTCGCTCTGCGGACCGATCAGGGCAAGCATCCGCCGGGCTTCGGAGAAGTTCCCGAGGTTGTGGTTGGACAGGGCGGCGGCGATACGGGCGAGGTCGAGATGGGTGAACCCCGGGTAGGAGGTGTTGAGCTCGTCGTAGTAGGCGAGCGCGGCCTCGAAGTCCTGGAGCTCGAAGTTGATGAGCTCCAGGCGGAACAGAGCGTCGGGGTAATAGGAGCTCTCGGGGAAGTTGGCCACGACCGACTCGAAGGCTTCCTTCGCCCAGACGATGGAACCTGTGGTGTAGAGTTCCTCTCCGAGGCGGAAGGCGCTCTCCGCGCTGGACACGATGGCCTGGTCGCGCCTCAGCTGGACGAGCTCGGCCTCGATTCTCGCGAGCCTGGTCTCCTCGCGGACGATCTGGTCCTCGAGGCCCGTGAGCTCGTCATGGGCTCGCTGGAGCAGCTCGTCGAGGTTCCCCCTGTCCTCCATGACGGGAGGCTCCTCCTGCTGCGCCATGCACGGACCGCCGGGGATTCCCAGCAGGAGGAGCAGGGGAAGCAGCCGGCCGATGCGCCGTGCCCTCGAGGATGGAATCATCTAGTCCTGCTCTTCCAGGAGGTCCCTGAGCCGCTGCAGCTCTTCCTCGGCCGCCCTTCTGCGGGACTCGAGTTCCTGCAGGCGCTCACGCGCCCGCTGGATCCTCTCCCTCTCGCGCTCGAGCTCGAGCCTCCGGGCGCCCACCAGGGGTCCGAAGCGGGACTCGACGGCGAGAGTGAACTTGGAGTTCTGCATGACATCCCACTGGTCCTGCAGATCCGGCGGGGCGATGGTCTGCTCGAATTCGGCCCAGGCGGCCATGATCGTGAAATGGTTGCTCACGTCGTAGGATGCGCCGAGGTTGAGGTCGCGGCCGTCCTGCTCGAACGAGAGCGAGAAATTCTGCGAGGGCTGGTAGACTGCGGAGCCGAAGAGGCCATGGGCCCACTTGCTGCCCGTTCCGACGGCGCCGTTCTCGACGACTCCGACGAAGCGGCCGATGCCTATGCCCAGGCTGATCGTGACCGGGATGCCGGTCATGAGCTGCAGGTTCTTCGAGGCCACGCCGTAGGCCGACCAGTTCTGCGCATGGTCGTACGGATACGGATTGCCGTGCTCGTCCTCGAAACAGTCGATGTATTCCTCACCAGAGATGTTCTCGACGCCTATCGCGAACGCCGGCACCGTGATGCCCTCTGAGATGATGGCGATCTTCGCATTGCCTGCCACTCCCCCGTCGCCGAGGAAGGACACGCCAACCTGGGCGATCCTGAAGAGGCCGATGTCCAGGTGCCCGGTGATCGTGAACTCGCTGTTGCTGCCTGAGGCGTCCGTGACGGAGTAGGTGGAGCCGGCGAGGCCGATCTCCACCTCTGAATGTCTCAACACATAGGCGTCGGGCGAGTCGAGCACGCCCGAGCGGCTGTACGGAAGTGAGCCTGCGTATAGCGCTCCCGAACAGACAACAAGGGCCGCAGCCCATAGCTTCATAAGCCAGCCTCCATTGGAGAGCCGTGTGGCCAGGACTCAAAATGCTTCGTTACTATTCTCTGTCCGGCCTTTCCGGTCAACGACGGGAGTCCTCTCTTCGGTTGACCGATGCAGCGGGCAATCCTTAGTTTCACCTTGATGTACCATGCCTGTCGGCCGGAGGTTCCATCTTGTCCACGGCGCTGATGTTACTGGCCACGATACTCACAAACCCCGCATCCCTGTGGGAGGTTCCTACAGGCCTCCCCCCCCGGGGAGGTCCGCTGCTCGCCCCGGCTCCCGGCGGGCGGATGGACATTCTCGTCCCGCTCGGCGACAGGGGACTCGGTGGCTGGGATTATACCGGCACGGCGCTCGCGGCATTCCCTCTCTCCTCATCGGAAGGCGTCAGTTTCAGGCCTGCCGCCTTCGAAAGCGGCGAGGGGCGCTTCCTCATCTGCTACGCGGACAACTCGGGCGGCCTGCATCTCGTCGACAGGAGCGGCGCCGAAGCTCCGGGCTGGCCCGTCAGGATGGGCTCCGGACCCGTCACTGCCATTTCCGTTCTCGATCTCGACGACGACTCGAGCTACGAGTTCGCGCTGGGCACGGCCGACGGCCTCATCCGCCTCTACGACGAGTCCGGAGAAGACCTGCCGGGCTGGCCCGTGGACCCGGGCGCGCAACTCCAGTGGTCTCCCACGCAGGTCTCAATCGGAGGATCAGGCGAAGGGGCCGTCGCAGCCGCCATCACCAACACGAGGCTGGCCATCTACACAAGGCAGGGGCAGCTGCTGCCGGGCTGGCCGGTCACGATGGGGTACGCCATAGGCGCGCCTCCGGTCTCGGCCGACATGAACGGCGACGGAATGGCGGACATCGTGTTCCCGACCCAGGACAGGAGGATCAACGTGCTCAGCCTGAGGGGGGCTCCCCTTCCGGGCTGGCCATACCTGCTCTCGACCAGGGCTCTCCAGGGCTCGTTCGCCCTGGGCAGGCTCGACGATCTCTCCGACAGGCCGCAGCTTGCCGTCGCCACCGAAGACAGCCTGGTATATCTCCTCGATTCGGACGGCACCCTGGCCGGCACCTGGAGATGGCCCAACCGCGCCTCGTCCAAGCCTGTTCCACCCATCGTGGTCCCGTCCAGAGGCGGGCTGGTCGTCATGACCGCGAGCGACGACGGGATCATCGAGAGCTGGGACGGAGAAGGAATCGATGTTTCCGATGCCCGCTTCGACCTCGGCGAGGGAATCGTCTCCACCCCGGCAGCGGGCGACATCAACGGAGACGGCCGGATGGAGCTGGTCGTCATGGGAAGATCAGGTCTCCTGGCCGCCTGGTCCCTGGGGAGTCCGATCCCGGGCGGCTGGCCGCAGCAGGAGTCCGACTCCAGGAACTCCGGATGCTACGGCATCAGCTTTCTGACCGGGATTTCCGTGGAGGAGATCTCCGGTGAATTCACCGGAGACATAACCATACGTTTCACCGCCTCCTCCCAGCAGTTCTCAGGTATCGCGGTGGCCTACTCCACGGATGCGGGATACACCTGGAGGACGACTGACAGCTACGCACGGAGTGGGAATTCGATCGTCTGGCACAGCAGGGAGGACCTGGGCAGCTCCGACGAGCCGGACTGCCTGGTGCGGATCACCCCCCTCTCCCAGTCGGGTCCGGGAAGGGCTGGCATCTCGACCATCTTCCATGTGGACAACAACCTGCCTCCAGTCATCTATCTCGGGTTCCCCGTGCCGTCGGAGAACGGCCGAGTGGTCATACCTTATGCCGTTGAAGAGCCGGAGGGGGACATCATCCAGATCCAGGCGCAGGCTTCGCCGGACGGCGGCTCCACGTGGACGACGGCCAGGCTTTCGGGCATGACCGTGGAGGTCGATCCCTGGCTCTACGGTGAGCCCTTCCTGTGGGATCCAGGCGATGTCCTGCAGGGGGCGGACAGCTCGCGCGTCGTCCTGAGAGCCAGGGCGGCGGATGACGACCCGGGGCAGTGGGCCTTTCTCCGGGGGTTCCGACCCGACAGCTCTCTGGTTCCCACAGCCCAGGTCGTGCCTCCGGACGCGGAGGCCGGAGACGCCGTCAGACTGGGCATCAGAACCGTCTCCCCCCTCCTTTCGGACAGCACGCTCCCCGGTTTCGAGTTCTCTGTCGATGGGGGCGCGTGGAGCCGGGCCACCATCATAGAGCGGCAGCTCGTCACGACCGGCGGCTTCTCCTACGAGATCCTCTGGGATTCGGACAGCGACATGCCCGGAACCGCCTCGCGCTCGGTGAGGGTCCGCGCCATCACGCCGCCTGGCGGATCAGGCACCGCGGTTCCCTCCGCCCCGTTCGCGATCGACGACAATTCCGCCCCCGGTGTGAGGATCACCTCTCCAGGCAACTACGAGATGTTCGACGGACTCGTCCCCGTGGGGTTCGACATCACGGACAGGGAGGGCGACGAAGTCGGCCTCCTACTGGAATACCGCTCGAGGGGCGGAGATACCTGGACCAGGGCGGACGGGCTGGTTGCGAACGGCCCGTTCGGCCCTGCCGAGTACAGGTCCACCGTCCGCTGGAGTTCCGGGGAGGACCTTCCCGGACAGGCGGCCGCCGAGGTGGAGATACGCCTCCTCGCATTCGACGGGGACACCACCAGGTCTGCGCCTGCCGGCCCCGTCGCACTGCGCAACTCCGCGCTCCCCTCCGTCTTGCAGGCGAGCGTCTCCTCGGTCGACGAGGCCGCCGGCGAGGCGACGATCAGGTTCGAGCTCGAGGATCCGGGCGAGAGGACGCTGGGTGTGGCGCTCTCGTGGAGCACGGACTCGGGGCTGACCTGGCACGCGGGAACGATCTCGGGCGATGTGGCCGGCCTCAGGAGCCCCGTCTACTCCGGAACCCTGAGATGGATGTTCGGAGCGGACATACCCGATGCAGGGGGCTCGGTGTTCATGAAGCTCATCCCGATCTCTTCGGAGACGGCAGGCCCCTCGAGGCTGATGGAAGTGGTCCTGGCGCCCTAGCCCGGACCTGCCGCCAGCTCGCTCCTGCCTCCGGCCAGCATGAAGGTCAGAGGCGCCCTGCGCCTCGCGAGCCTCAGCATCTCACAGGCTGTCGAGCGGATGTCCCACTG
>DIAQ01000028.1:16023-17535 GCA_002414865.1 candidate division Hyd24-12 bacterium UBA5074
GCTTCTCCGGGCAGGAGCTCCGAGAGGTTTTCCGATATCCTGCCGGCTTCTACGAGGAGCCCGGCGCAGCCTGCGGCCGTGAAGGAGGGAGGCATCGTCATCACGGCAGGCGAGCAGTAGGCGGAGGAGAGGAGCGTGCACATCCGGTGCCGCTTGAGCTGCGCGAACGCCGAAGCCGAGATCCTGGCCGCAAACCGGTATCGAGCAAGCTCCCAGCACCTCGGAGCGGCCTCGTGCAACCCCAGGCCATCCAGCGCCTCGGCGAAGAGCGCTCTTCGATCCTCCCGGCCGAGAGTCCTCCATGATCGAAGGGCTTCAGGATATGGGACGCCCCGGGACCTGGACAGCAGAAACGTCCCCACCGTCTCGTCGCCGTCCCCGGCCTCCAGCATTACCGGCCTCTCGGCGCAGAACTGCCCTGGGCGCACCATCTCGAAGCAGTCCATGGGAGTTGGATCGACATGCCTGAACAGTGACGGAGCCACCTCCTGCACAGCCCGGAGGATTTCCCCTCCGAGCCTCCTGACCTCTCCGAGGGAGGATGCCCTGAGCCGGGCGGCCATGTGCTCTATCTCCCTGGCATTGGCGGTCATCCCCATCTGGCAGGTCGTGCACAGGGGAAGGGTGTACCGGGCGTCCTCCTTCGCATTCTCCTCCCCGACCCCGGCCGCTGTGAGGGCGGCGAGGGATTCCCCATACAGGGAGAAGAGCCTCCCGACCGAGTCGGAGAAGAAGCCCGTGGACCTGGCGGGAAGCTCGTCCGGGACGATCCAGTCCTCTGACAGATGGATGTAACGCTGAGACTTCTCGGTGAAGCTGGCGAGCCGGAATCCCTGGAGATACTCCGACGCGAGCCTGGAGATGCCGGTGACATCGAGGTTGAAGACCGCGTGCTCGGCGACCGAGGAGTGCCCGAAACCGAAGACTATCTTTCTGTTGGACCTTCTTGCCTTCTCGACTTCGAGGCAGGCCTCTTCACGGAGCTCGCCGATCGGACGCGGATCGCGGCTGATCCTTGCATAGGCCGCCGAGATGGTCTCCGGCGTCGTGGATCCGTGACAGACGTCGGTATTGAATCCCGCAAGGACTACCTTCATGCCCCGCCCGCCCCGGCGCATCTCCTCGTGGCCTCGGCCAGCGGGTGCTCGTAGGGCAGCCTCTCGAAAAGGTGGTGCCGCAGCACTTCCCGGCGCTTCTCCACCGGGGCTTGAAGCGCCTTGATCCAGATGTGCATCATCCTCCTGGTGTCGGTCAGCACAGGGAGCAGATCGTAGCCGCCCTCCAGTTCCGGAAGCGCCTCCATGAGCTCCGCCAGGTCGCCCGAGCAGCGGAAGAGGAGAGAGATGGCATCATCCGGATGGCCCAGCCGGAGAGATGCCCTCAGCATGGCGATCATATGCCTCCCCTCCGGACCCGGGCCCCAGGGGGTCGAGTGGAACGAGGCGAGCGTCGCCCATCCCGGTAGCTCGCGACCGAAGATCTCCTCCGGCCAGGGGACTTCGCGGCCCGATA
>DIAQ01000082.1 GCA_002414865.1 candidate division Hyd24-12 bacterium UBA5074
AGCAGGGCGGAGGATGCCATCTCCCATCGCCTGGCCCTGTTCCTCACGCTGGAATGACCGGTCCTGTGCCTCGCCTCATGGGCCGGGAGGAGGGCGAACTTCCAACCGGCGGAGCCCAGCCTGAGACACAGATCGGCATCCTCGAAGTACATGAAGAACCGCTCGTCGAATCCTCCGGCCTCCCTGAGCGCCGCGGTCCGGAAGAGGGCTGCCGCGGCTCCTACGCCCGGGAGGGGGACCGGGGTCTGCACCTGGGGAACCGGCTCGAAGCGGAGGAAGCCGAGGTCGAAACTCTCCAGCCACCGGCCGTAGCCGAGCCCTCTTCCCGCGGTCACCTCGGGCCAGTCCCAGAGCCTCACGAGGGGCTGGACGGCGGCATGCCCGGGGTTCCTGTCGAGGAAGTCGGCGAGCGCCATCACTTCACGGGCTCCTATCCTGGCGTCGGAATTGAGGAGGAGGGTGTAGGGCGTCCTCACCTGGCGGAGTCCGATGTTGTTGCCGTATCCGAAGCCGCCGTTTCTCGGGCTGCGGATCGTCCGTGCTCCGGTGCGCTTCTCCAGGGCCTGGGGGGTTCCGTCGGAAGAGCAGTTGTCCACGACGATGACGGCTGCCGTGCCCATGAGCGCCTCGATGGTCTGCACGAGTTCCTCGAGCAGTCCCATGGCGTTCCAGGTCACGATCAGCGCCGTTGTGCGCGCTGTTCCGGAAGCCGCTCCGGCAGGCATTCCGCCACCCTCCGATAGAACCGGTCCGTTACCTTCTCCCAAGTCCGTTCCGCGAGCACGTGCGAACGGCCTGCCGCTCCCATGGCCTTCCCGGCCGCGGGATCACGCAGAAGCCTGGAAAGCCTGTCCGCGATCGTGACCGAGTCGCCGAAGCCCGTGAGGAAGCCGTTCGTCCCGTCGACGATCATCTCGGCCATGGCTCCCGACCAGCAGCCGAGGACCGGCTTCCCCATCAGCCATGCCTCCAGGATCACGATCCCGAAGCAGTCCAGTCTCGAGGGCAGAGCCACCACATCAGCCGCCGCCAGCAGCTCGGCCCTCTCCTCGGCCCTCACGAAGCCGCGGATTATCACCCTGCCCGGCCTCGGTCTGGCCCTTCCCCGCTCGAGCGCATCCTCGAAGTCGGCCAGCACCGGGCCTGCCAGCACCAGAGTGAACCGCTCCCCTTTCGACCACAGAGCCTCGCACGCATCCAGCAGATCGAGCGATCCCCGGTCCAGGCAGTGCGCGGTCATGGACAGCACGACAGGCCCTTCGATTCCCAGCGCCGCCCTGGCCCTGTCACCCGAGGCGTGCTGGAACTCGGACGGATCCACCCCGCTGCCCAGGACCAGTATCCTCTCGTCATCGACGCCCATCCCCAGGAAGAGGTCCCGCTCGAATCCGCTCTGCGCGACAACGAGGGAACTCCCGGCGAGCACGGTCTCCTGAGTCCCCTCGAAATATCTCAGGGCGTCCGCCCTCCTGAACTTCTCCCCGACGTTGGCGTGGGGCACCGAGACCAGGACCGTGCCGAAGCGCCTCGCATGCTCCCAGCCGGCCCGAAGGACGAACGGCATCGCGTTGGAATGCACCATCGAGAAACCGTGGTCCCGTCTGATCCAGCTGTCCAGGGCAGGCACGAACGGATTCGGATAGAAGAACCTGTCAGGTCCTCCGGGCGCCAGCCTGCGAAGCGCCGCCCTCAGGATGTCCTGCCCGGGCGGATGGAACACGGGGAACCTGAGGATCCTGACGCCCCGGATCGCCTCGTCCCTGCGCTCGACCCTCCTCCCGTGTCTGCCCGTCATCCAGCTCATGTCCCAGGCGTCTGTGGTGGCGATCACGCTCTCGTGCCCCCACCTGGCTCCTGCCGCCGCGTGCTCGAACACATACCGCTCCGCTCCGCCCGAGAAGGGCGGGGCCCTGTGCACGAGGTGCAGGATCTTCACAGATCCACCAGCTCCAGGTAGTACCGCAGGGCGTCTGTTGCGGCATCCCTCCATGTCCTGACGGGCGCCCCTGCGGCGAGGGACCTCATGTCGTCCATGAAGGCGTCCTCCCCAAGCGACGAGATCGCCTCGGCCCACCTCGCCCGGTCGTCGGGCGGGACCAGCAGGCCATGGCCTCCCAGGGTCTCCGGCAGGGCGGTGGAATCGGCCGCGACGACCGCGCACCGGCAGGCCAGGGCTTCCAGCACGGGAAGTCCGAGGCCTTCGTACACGCTGGGCAGGAGAAGCGCTCTGGCGCCCCTGTAGAGATGAAGGAGCTGCTCGTCGGAGACGGCCTCGAGAACCCTCACGCCCTCTCCGCGCATCGGAGGCCTCTTCCAGCCCCCTGCGCCCGCGAGCACGAGCGGAAAGCCGCGAGAGGCCATTCCGGCCGCTTCGAAGGCCCCTATCAGCATTGGTATGTTTTTATGAGGCACATAATTGCCGACATGTAGAAAGAAGGCGTCCGGCTCGAGGCCCATCATCTGGAGCACTTGAGGATCGGCAGCCCCGGGCTGAAAAACCCGGGATGCGGCGCCCCCTGCCACTCCCACCGGCGCGGAGATCGTTCCCAGAAGCGCCGTCGCCCTCTGCGCGGCCCATCCCGAGATGGCCAGGACGCCTGCCCCGCGCGCGATCAGCCCCGCCTCGGCCTCCCAGAAGCGGCCAGTCTCCGGAGTATGCCATTGCGGATGCTCCAGCGCGCCCGTGTCGAAGGGGGCGGCGAACGGTCTGGAGCCCGGAGGGA
>DIAQ01000110.1:0-6393 GCA_002414865.1 candidate division Hyd24-12 bacterium UBA5074
GGCGGCATCGACGGCCTGCTCCACATCACGGACATGAGCTGGGGCCGCGTCCGCCATCCGTCACAGCTGGTCAACATCGGAGACGAGATCGAGGTCAAGGTCCTGAAGTTCGATCGTGACAGGGAGCGCATCTCCTTGGGTCTCAAGCAGCTCCAGCCGTTCCCCTGGGAGGGGGTCGCAGACCGCTATCCCAAGGGTGCGATAGTCAAGGGCAAAGTCGCCAGCATCACGGATTACGGCGCTTTCATCGAGCTCGAGCCGGGCGTCGAGGGGCTCGTCCACGTCTCCGAGATGTCCTGGACAAAGCATGTCCGGCACCCGTCCAAGCTCCTCAACATCTCGGACGAGCTCGAGGCCGTGGTCCTGAATGTCAACGAGGAGGAGCGCAAGATCTCCCTCGGCCTGCGCCAGACCCAGGAGAATCCCTGGGATACCATCGAGGAGCGCTACCCCGTGGGCTCCGTGGTGGAGGGCGTCGTGCGCAACCTCACCAACTTCGGCGCCTTCGTTCAGATCGAGGAGGGGATAGACGGTCTGGTCCACATCAGCGACATGAGCTGGACCCGCAGGGTCTCCCATCCTTCCGAAGTGCTCTCCAAGGGCGACAAGCTGCGCGTGGTCGTCCTCAGCATCGACCGGGAGAACCATCGTATATCCCTGGGCCTGAAGCAGACCACCGACAATCCGTGGGAGACCATGGACCAGAGGCTGCCTGAAGGCACGGAGATCACGGGCAAGGTCGTGCAGATCCTCGAGCGGGGCGTAGTGGTGGATCTCGGCGAGAACATCGAGGGCTTCGTCCCCCTGTCCCAGCTCGGCTGGGAGAACCTCGAGAATCCCGAGGAGGTGCTCAGGCCCGGTGACGAGCTGCCGCTCAGGGTCATAGAGGTGGTTCCCTCGAGCCGCAGGATAGTGCTCAGCGTCAGGAGTTACTTCAACGGCAGGCCGATGGAGGAGCTCAGCGAGTTCCGCGCCCGTCTCGAGAACAGACCTCCGCTGGAGAAGCCGGTCGTCAGGGCACCGGACGAGAATCCCGGGGCTGGCGAGGCGGAGCAGGATCCGGACGCGGAGCAGCATGCCGGCTATGCCGCCGAGCAGGCGGCCGATGATGCTTCCGAGCAGGCTGAGCCCGCTGCAGACGCTCCCGCGGAAGACGCCGGAGAAGTGAAGGAAGAATAGTGATCCCGGAGTCCCGGGCGGGGGAGTGCGCTTCCCCGCCCGAGGCGCCCTTCGGAAGGGTATACGTCGAAGTCTCGGGCTGCAGGCTGAACTCCTGCGATGCCTGGGATACGCTCGGCCTCCTGGCAGCCGGAGGCCTGGCGCCCGTCTCGACGCCCGGGGAGGCCGACTGGTCGGTGCTCTTCACCTGTGGAGTGACCTCTAGAGGACAGGCCAGGTCGAGGAAGGCCGCCAGATCGCTCCTGAAGAGGACCGAGGGTCGTGTCGTGGTCTCGGGCTGCGCGGCGCGGCTGTTCCCGGAGGACTACGAGGAAGCCGGAGGGAGGCTCCTCCTGGCGCCCACGATACCCGAGGTGGTCTCGAGGCTGCTGGGCGGTGAGCCGGACTGCGGGTGCTTCCCGCCGCCTTCTCCTCACCTGTCCGGGGCCACGAGGGCCCGCCTCAAGATCCAGGACGGCTGCTCGAACGGTTGCTCGTACTGCGTGGTGCCAGCCGCCCGCGGAGCATCGAGGAGCCTGCCGTCACGGCTTGTGAGGGAGCGGGCCGGTCTGCTCGCCGCGGCGGGTTTTCGGGAGATAGTCCTGACAGGAGCGGATCTGGCCTCATGGAACGATCCCGGGACGGGTGAGGACCTCGCCGCCATGGCGGTGGCTCTCTCGGGGGAACTCGGGGAAGGCTGCCGCCTCAGGCTGGGCTCTCTCGAGCCGCGGAACCTCACCGCACGATTCTTCGAACTCCTTGCAGGGGCTCGGATCTGCAGACATTTCCACATCCCGGTCCAGAGCGGCTCCCCATCCGTCCTCGAGGCGATGGGAAGGGGGGGCGACCCCGGCAGGGCCGTGGCTCTCGCATGGGAGCACTTTCCCGGGGCGAACATCGGAATCGACCTGATCTCGGGCTTCCCGGGTGAGTCGGATGACGACTTCGCCAGGACGCTCGATCTGGTGGACTCGGCTCCCCTCGGATATCTCCACGTCTTCCCGTTCTCCCCCCGGCCCGGGACACGGGCGGCGGAGATGGGCGGGCAGGTGCCTGGAGAGGTCGGCCTCGCGCGCGCATCGTTGCTGGGAGTCCGAGGAAGGCTGATCCGCGAACGCTACCGGAGGAGCTGGCTGGGTCGCCCGGCCAGGGCGCTGGTGGAGGGGAGACTGTCGGGCGGCGCGAGGATAGCCATGTCCGACAACTATATTCCGGTAAGGGTCCCCGCCGGGGCTCGCGAGGGTGAGATGGTCGATGTCGTCTTCGCTGAAGAGAACATCGCCTGGGAGAGGTAGTCCGGATGCTCGTCGGTGTAACGGGTACGGCAGGATGCGGTCAGTCCAGCGCCGCCGCCGCCTTCGGATCGCTCGGCGCGGAGATCTGCTCCCTCGATGCCGTGGGTCACGAGCTCCTGTCCAGACGGTACATCGCATCGGCCCTGGCCGTGTCGCTGGGGCGCCCTGAGCTGCGAACCATGCCGGGCGAAGGGATCAGGGCCGCGCTGAGGGGCGAGGCCTTCGCAGACCCCGAGCTCATGCATGGACTCTGCGCGGTTCTTCACCCGAGGATGCGCCGCTGGGCACGGCTCTCCGCATCGTCGCTGCGCAGCAGGAAGGGGATATTCGTCCTGGAGGGCGCCCTGCTGATCGAGATGGGGATCGCCGGTCTGGCCGACTCGCTCGTCGTCGTGGCGGCCGACAGGGAGACCTGCATCTCCAGGATGGTCGAGCGCGACAGGATCGACCGCCTGACCGCCCTGAAGCGCCTGGACATGCAGCTGCCCTTGACAGAGAAGCTCATGCGAGCAGATTGGGTTGTCTGGAATGGCGGGGGAACCCCGCTCGCTGCCGTACAGCTCCAGGTGACCGGCATATACAGGCATCTGGCCGGCCTGCCACCTGTTTCGCACGTATGATGTGAACCTGGAGGAATGATGGTCCATCGCACCCGCAAGCGCCTCACGAAGACCGAACTCAAGAGAGACCCCGTCGCCGAGAATCTGGAGAAGGCCTGGAACTTCTGCCGGGAGCACCTGAAGGCGCTCTCGATCACACTCGTCGTCGTAGCTGTGGGGATAGTGGCGATCCAGGCCGCCGTTCGCACATCCCACCGGCAGAACGAGGACGCCATGGCGCGCTATCTGATGGCCGACATGCTGTACGAGCAGGCCGAGCAGGTGGCCATGTCAGGGCAGCCCCAGCAGGCATCCCAGCTCCTCGGCCAGTCGTACACTCTCGCCACGCAGACATGGGAGCAGAACCAGAACCGCATCTGGGGACGCCGCGCATGCGTGCTCTCCGCCAAGGCAGGCATCCTGCTGGGACGCTATGACGAAGTGATAACCCGTCTGCAGCAGCTCATGTCCTCGCGGCCCCAGCAGCAGATCGAGGTCTCCGCCAGGCTCCACATGGCGGTCGCGCTCGAGAACCGAGCCGGGTCCGAGGATCTCCTCAACGCAAGGGACAACTACACGGCCCTGCTGGCCGACTCGGCCGACTTCCCTCTGATAGCGGCGGAAGCCATGGGCGGCCTCGCAAGGTTGTCTCTGGCAGAATCCGACATCCCGTCGGCCCGCGCATGGCTCGAGAGATCGCTGGCCATGAAGGCGGACACGACCGATTTCGAGGAATACATGCTCGCCAGGATGGACTGGGCGGAGGGACAGCCAGAGTAGGGGCGCCCTCCCGGAGCCCGGCGGCAACGCCAGGTTTCCGGAGTCTCGATGTCCGATAAGAGATATTATGTAAAGTCAGATTCCCGGAGCTCTGTCTCGTACGGATCAATCGGTGACGTCTCCTTCATGGTCTGGTGGTACGGGATCCCGTCGAGATCGTCCCGGGCTTGCAGCGCCGGAGTTCGATCGATGCCGTCGAAACCGGGAACGCAGCTCCAGAGTGACGAACTACCTTGCCTTGCGCCGTGCCGCAGGCTTGCTCGGTCGTGCTCCCCTCGCGCCCAACCCCGAGACAAGACCCAGGAGCAGCGTCAAAGCTGCTGAAGCGATGCTGGCGGCGATGCCGGCAGTCATGCTGAAATACACCGAGAGGGCCGGGAACCAGAGCCATGCAAGGGAAACCATCGCCGGCTTCATGCCCTGGAAGCCTCCCCGGCGGGTGATCGCGTTGTCGAGCAGGCGGGATAGGAGCAGGAGAGGCGGCCCGAGGAACAGGCTCGTGCAGAAGCCTCTGGAAACCGCAAGCAGAGTCATCTGGGTTCCCGGGATCGTGAGCCCCGCTGAGATGCCCAGTGTGGAGAGGACGCTTCTGGCGAAGGCTCCGAAACCCGTCCCCGCTGGCCACGCCACGACTCCCACGACGCCCCAGGCGAGTGCCCGGCCGAGCTGGGCGGCGAAGCCTCCCTGCAGGCCTTTCCTGCTGACGATGGAGGCCAGAAGCTCGCCCAGCGTCGCCAGCACGGCGAAATGGACGAATGCCGAGGCAGCCGGCCACCGGGTGGCTAGTTCGAGATAGGTCTGGTACATCCTTGCTCCGTCCGATGCGGGTCAGCCTCTGGAGCCCCCTGGGGGTGGCGCGACATCCCGCCGCCCATCGCAGTCACCGCGCAAATATGCCCTGAGTTCGTTCGAGATGCCGATCGAGACGGCTCTCGATCTCTCCATCACACTTTCGACAACATGCCTTCCTGCGAGGAGTTGCTCCAGGTCCTTCCAGTTGCGAAGCACCCTCATGGACAGGATCTGGGGCACTCCGGCGCCGTGCAGCAGGCTCTCGATCCCATCTGCTCCAACCGCTCTGGACCTGCCCGTGAGGATCCTCGACAGCTCTCCCTCGAAGGCTGTGAGAAGCTCCTCTGCATCGCACGCATCGGCCAGGGAGACCGACCTCCTGTGGGCGGACCGCCACTTCAACAGGAAGAACAGCGCCACCGCGAGCGAGAGCCCTGCCGCAAGCGCTGCCGGCAGGATGCTCCCTGGGGCTGCACCATGCGTGGCCGCGACGATCGCCGAATCGCAGAGCGTGCCCTGCATGCAGACCTGGAGCGTGCAGGCGGGAAGCACCGCATGCCTGTACTCTCCGTCGGCAGGATCGAACCAGGAGATGCTGTCGGGCCCTATGACGACATCCCCGTCGCCGTCGGGATCGACCAGGAAGTCCCACCAACGGGATCCCCCCTCGGCGCCGGAGCCTGCCGGCAAGAGATCTGCGGGCCCCGAGACCGTCGGAGCGGGGTCCGGATTCCCACTCAGGGCGCCCGGTCCCGAGAGGACGAGCCTTATCATCGAGTCGCCGCCTCCTGCCGACGAGGACTCGATCCTCACCGCCACGCTGTCGACTATCCCCGGGAACCCCGGCGGCATCCCGGCCGAGGGGAAGGAGGACACCTCGACCCGGACGGTGTCGCCGAAGACCGTCCGGCTCATGTCGCCCGACCAGAGCGAGAACATCGACAACTCGGACTGCAGGACGGGCAGGACGAGGCTGCCCGAGCCGGCGGGCGTGATCTCCAGGGTGACGAGGCGCGCACGCCTCCTGTTGCCTGGAAGCACCTGCCACGCAACGGTGGAAGGCGCGTCGAGGAGCCTTGCCACACCGTTCCTCGGCGGGCACCAGTAGCTGGATGTGTTCTTCACCATTCCCGAAGTGTTCAGGTAGTAGGAGACCTCGAACGGCTTCCCCGGCAGATAGGGTCCGGTCTCCGGGACGGTCTCCACCCAGGTCCCCCCTCCCGACTCCGCACGACCCGGTGGTGCCGCCCCTCCCGTTCCCGAGACGAAGACACTTTCCGCGGCGGCCTGCACCGTTCCGGGCGGACCGAGTGAAACCCTCAGAGGGCCGATCGTCTGCATGCCGGGGAGGTCTGCGGAGAATACGAGCTGCAGCATGCAGGTCTGCTCCGTGGTGGTGGTCCCCGAGACGGTCCGGCTGCTGTAGCTCCTCAGGGAGCGCGACGTCACGAAGGAGAGGCCTTCGCTGCAGGTCGGGGTGCACGAGATCCCGGTGCAGCCGGGTTCGAGCGAGGAGATGGTCAGCGTGAACTGGCTGCCGGCCTGGACGGTGTCGGGCATCTCTACATCGAGGTTCGGCTGGGCGAGAGCTGCAGCCAGGACGAGCGCGACGAGGCTCACCAGTCGGGACCCCCGCCCGATACCGGCCGCCCCTGGGTGGAATCCTCGGGGACGGCCTCCTCGACTAGCTGAAGGAGCATCCTGGCCTGCTCCTCGCTCATCCGCCCCTCTTCCATCCCGCCTCCGGACGCCTGCTGCTGGTTCTGCTG
>DIAQ01000110.1:6715-9720 GCA_002414865.1 candidate division Hyd24-12 bacterium UBA5074
CTGCTGCTGGCTCTGTTGCTGTTGCTGATCCTGCTGATCCTGTTGTTGATCCTGCTGCTGGCCTGAGCTGGAGGACGAGTCGGGAGGATTGTTCTCAAGCCAGTTCAGCGCGGTCTCGAGGTTGGTGATGTCGTCTCCGGAGCCGTCGCCATCCGCCAGGAGGTCCCTGAGCCTGACGACGGCCAGTTCGACCCCCTGTCTGTCCGAGCTGTCGATGGAGACCGCGAGCAGCGATGCAGAAAGCGCAGAGGGCAGAGTGTCACCCTCCAGCGTGCCGGGATTGCGGAGTGCCTGGAGGAGGCTGTCCGCGTAGGCATGGGACCCGTCCCTGAAAAGCGAGGCGGAGAGATCGAACCGGAGACGGCCGTTGTCCGGCATCCTCCCGGCCATCTCCGTGAAAACCTGCGAAGCTCCCGCGAAATCCCCCGAGGCGAAGAGGTCGAGAGCCTGAAGGTAGAGGTCGAGGAGAGGCGTCCTGCCTGACGACAGCGCCACGAGCATGGCCGGCAGGAGGATGGCGATCCTCATCTACCCCTCCTCTCGAGCAGGAAGGCCGCGACGGCGAGTGACAGCCCTGCCGCGATGAACCACTGGAACCTGCGTCCCTGCGAGGCTCCCGAGACCTGCATGGCCTTCATCTCCCTGCGGACTCCGAGCAGGTCCTCGACGAGCGAGGCGAGGTCGCCGGTCTCCCCCAGGCGCACGTAGAATCCGCCGGTCCCCTCGGCCAGCCTCCTCAGCGGCTCCTCGTCCAGGGCCGTCATGATCGTGTCGCCCTGCATGGTCCGGATGCCGCCCGAGCTGTCCGGAAGAGGCACCGAGTCGAGCCCCCCCATGCCGACCGTGATCAGCGTCAGACCCGACTCCCTGGCCTCCTCCAGCGCACTCTCCACCTGGAAGTCGAAGAAGCCTCCGTCGCTGAACAGGATCCCGATCCTGGTCTCCAGGTCCATCTCCGGCAGCGAGGCGATCATGACTTCCACGAGGTCGCCGAGGCGGGTCCCCGGCGGAAGAGAGGTGGCGCTCCATGGGTTTTCGGGAATCCTGCTGGCGAGGTACTCCCTGTCGAGGGTTCCGGGCACGGCCAGCCTGGCCTGGCCGGAGAACAGGACGAGCGAGAACCTGACCCCCTGCAGCCTGTCGACCAGGGACATTATTTCCGCTTCCGCCCTGCCGAGCCGGGTGGGCAGCTCGTCTCTCGACGCCATGGAGGAGGATACGTCCAGCGCGACCGCGATGTTGTCGCCGCCTGTCGGGATGACCGCCGGGTCCTCCCCCCACATGGGGCCGCTGAGCGAGAAGACGAGGAAGGCCAGGGCGAGACACCAGAGGGAGCGCGAGAGTGTCCTGGAGGGTGGAGGCAGGATCTCCACCTTCTCCCAGAGGGCGGGCCTGACGAAGATCCTGAGCCGCTTGAGCTCGTCCGCGAGCCAGCGCGATCTCAGCCACCACCATGCGGCGGGAACGAAGAGCAGCACGAGCAGCAGGGGTCTCTCGAATCGCATATCCCTAGTCCCCCACCACTTTGTAGATCCTCCAGGTGAGCGTCCCGCCGAGGAGCAGCAGCGCCACTCCGACGACGGCAAACCAGAAGTACTTGTCGCGATATACGAAGAGCCCCTCCGGAGGCAGCGTGGATGCCTCGAGGGAGTCGATTGCGCTGTACACGGAAGCCAGCTCCGCGGGACTCGATGCGTCGAAGAGCCTCCCGCCGGTGATATCCGAGATGGAGGAGAGGGTGGCCCTGTCCACGCCGTAATCGGATTCCTCGGTGCCTATCGCCACCGTGTATACCCTGAGGCTGTCTCCGGAGAGCGTCCGGATGGCCGTCGCCACGTCGATGGGATTCACGATGCCGGCATTCTCCATGCCATCGGAGATCAGGATGATGACCCTCCTCGCTGTCTGCGAGTAGCCGAGCCCCCTGGCGGCGAGCGCGAGCCCGGCCCCTATCGCGGTGCCGTCCTCGAGGCTCCCGAGGTCGGCCTTCCTTATGAAGCGTTCGAGGGTCTCGTGATCGAGGGTGGGAGGGCACAGCGTCAGCGGCTCGGCGGCGTACACCACGAGGCCGATCCTGTCGGAGGGCCTCCCCTCCACGAAGCTCAGCGCTGCATCCCTCGCGGCCTGGAGCCTCGTGGGGCTGTAGTCCTGCTCGAGCATGCTCGTGGAGACATCCAGAGTGATGATTATGTCGACTCCTTCGCCGGCCTCGGGAAGCCTCTCGAAACCGACCCTGGGACGGGCGAGGGCGACGCTCAGGAGCGCGATCCCGAGCCATGTCACCACGCCGGAGACCGTCATCGAGCCACCCGGAGAAGGCGCTCCGGCCTCGAAGGGGCCGGTGTAGGTCTGTGCCCTCCTGCTGCCGGAGCGATCGCGGAGGATGAAGGCCAGGAGGGCGACTGCCAACGGGATAAGCATCGCCGGCCAGAACGCGAATGTCATGCCGACCACCTCGCCACGATCGCGGCCAGTCTGCGGATTTCCGTCTCGGCCCGCTCACGCGTGCTTCCCCACGTCGCATAGCGCTGCAGGATGATCTCCTTCACCAGCCCCGCGGAGTCTTCGAGGAATCCGGCGGCCTGAGCGCCCGCCCGCGAGGATATCTGCCTCCAGGTGAGCGCCCCGGTATCGATGCCGAAGCGCGTCCCTGCGCACCTCCGGAGGATCGCATCCATCTCTCCGAAAAGCAGGGCCCACTCCCCTCTTGCGAGGTGAGGGCTCTCGAGCAGCGCCAGGGCTTCTGCAGAGTGATCCCTGGCCTCGGAACCGGATACGGGGTGGATCACCCCTCTGCTCCGCCTGCGGATCAGCAGCCAGGCAGCCGCTGCTGCAAGGGCGGCGCCCATGGAGGCATAGAGGAGGATCGGAGGCTTCGGCGGAGCGCCCCACGCCAGCCAGAACCGCATCGCGGAGAGGTAGTCCTCGGGCAGGCCGGGAGGTATGTCGAGCGGCGCCGGGGCGGGGAAGGGTCTCACGACGTAGACCGTGTCCGGCATCGTGCG
>DIAQ01000110.1:10149-11653 GCA_002414865.1 candidate division Hyd24-12 bacterium UBA5074
GTCCATCCGTCGGGCGCCGGCCATGTGATGTCCACGGGCCTGCCGAGGGGCACGGATTCCGCCCCGGCGGCAGCGAGCAGGATGAGGACGGGCTGGAGTCTCAGTGCCTCCGCCTCCTGCGCCTCAGCTCGAAGAACCTCCTCAGGGGTAGAACCAGGTCGTCGGTGGTCGAGATGCTCACGAGGTCGAAGCCGTTCTCGCGGCAGAGGGCATCCCTCTCCGCCGAGAGCTGGGCGACCTTTTTCGCGAACGACTGTCTCCATGCCTTCGAGCTGGTGTCGACCACGATCTTCCTGCCGGTCTCGGGGTCCCTGAAGCGCATCATCCCCAGCGAGGGCATGTTGAGCTCCCGGGGATCGAACACGGAGATGCCCACCAGGTCATGCCTCCGCGAGGCGGCACCCAGCAGAGGGGTCCTGCCGCGGAATCTGAAGTCGCTCAGGAGGAAGATCAGGGCCTTTCTGTGGAGGACCCTGCCTGCGAAGGCCAGGGCTTTCTCCAGGTCGGCCGGAGCCTGCCGGCCCTCTGCGGAGAGGACCCTCGAGACTATCTGCATGGCATGGCTCCTGCCCTTGTCAGGCGGGACGTATTCGATGACGTCGTCCGCGAAGGTAAGCAGCCCCACGCGGTCCTTGCTGCGCACCGCGGCAAGGGCCAGGAGAGCGGCGACCTCTGCGGTCCTCTCCTTCTTCGTCAGGTCGATCGATCCGAAGCTGAGGCTCCCCGAGAGGTCGAGCATGAGGAGGACCAGCAGTTCACGCTCCTCGGTGAAGACCTTCACGTAGGGGGTTCGCGTCCTCGCTGTGACGTTCCAGTCTATGTGCCTGGGGTCGTCGCCCTCCATGTAGGGGCGGAAATCGGTGAACTCGACTCCCTGGCCCCGGAATACAGAGCGGTACTCACCGCCGACGAGCTGCTCGACGAGGCGGCGCGTCCTTATCTCGATGCGCCTGACGCGCCGGAATAGCGAAAGCGCTGTTTCCATGGGACTCCGCTACTTGACCGGCACCCGTCCGAGAATCGTCTGGATCACTTCCTCGACCCCTATCCGCTCGGCCTCGGCCTCGAAGGACAGGATGATCCTGTGGCGGAAGACCTCGGGTGCGACATCCTTCACGGTATCGGGGGTGACGAAGGCCTCCCCCGTCAGGACAGCCCTGGCCCGCGAGGCCGCCTGGAGCGCGAGAGTGCCTCTGGGGCTGGCGCCATAGGTGATCATGTCGGCGAGCTCCGACAGGCCCGCCTGCCTTGGGAATCGCGTGGCGGCGACCAGCCTGACCATGTACTCGAGGACGCTCTTCTCCACGACCGCCTCGGTGCAGAGCTGCTGGACCTTCATGACCTGTTCCGTCGTCATCATGGCCTCTGCGCGAGGCGGGACGAGCGTGCCCATCCTCTCAAGGATCGCGATCTCCTCGGCGGCGGACGGATAGTCCACCTTCAGCTTGAGCAGGAACCGGTCGACCTGTGCCTCGGGGAGAGGATAGGTGCCCTCCTGCTCGAT
>DIAQ01000110.1:11912-12521 GCA_002414865.1 candidate division Hyd24-12 bacterium UBA5074
CCTGCTCGATGGGGTTCTGGGTCGCCATTACGAAGAACGGCCTCGGAAGAGGATGGGTGATGCCGCCGAAGGTAACCTGCCTCTCCTGCATGGCCTCGAGCAGAGCGCTCTGCACCTTGGCCGGGGCCCGGTTGATCTCGTCGGCGAGGAGGAACTGGGTGAACACCGGACCCTTGCGGGCCTCGAACGTCCCCTTCTCGGGCAGGAAGATCATGGTCCCGGTGAGGTCCGCCGGAAGGAGATCCGGCGTGAACTGGATCCTGGAGAAGCCTGCGCTGACACAGGAGGAGAGCGTTCGTGCGGCGAGGGTCTTCGCCAGCCCGGGAACACCCTCGATCAACACGTGTCCGTCACAGAAGAGGGCCGTCAGAAGTCCCATCCTGAAATCGTCCTGACCTACGACGACCTGCGAGAACTCCGACTTCAGAGATTCGATGACAGGGGACAGATCGGCTATCCCGCGTTCGACCTTCTCTAGGGCTTCCCTGGACATCAGGCTCCTTCCCTGGCCTCCGCGATGGCCTTGCGGACTATCTTCTCGTAGGACTCGAGGAGTTCCTGCGTGGCAGCCTCGAACCGGAGCACCAGGACCGGCTGGGTGTTCGAGGC
>DIAQ01000110.1:12871-20671 GCA_002414865.1 candidate division Hyd24-12 bacterium UBA5074
CGCACTCTATCCACGATCCCGAACTTCTGTTCCTCAGTGCAGTCCTCCCTTATCTCGGGAGTCGAGATGACCTGGGGAAGCCCTGCCAGGAGCTCGGAGAGCCGGCGCCCCGACCCTCCCACGACCTCGAGCAGGCGGAGGGAGGCGTACAGGGCGTCGTCGAACCCGTAGTAGCGGTCGCGGAAGAAGATATGGCCGCTCATCTCCCCCGCCAGGAGGGCGTCCTCGTCGAGCATGGCCTGCTTGATGATGGAGTGGCCGGTGGCGCGCATCAGGGGTCGCCCGCCGAGCCTCTCCACGGTGTCGAAGAAGATCCCGGAAGCCTTGACCTCGGAGATGACCGCGGCACCGGGGTTCGCCTCCAGGAGCCCGGCTGCGAGAAGGGTGAGCGTCCTGTCGCCGAAGACCGTGCGGCCGAGATCGTCGACCACCCCGAGCCGGTCGGCATCCCCGTCGTAGGCAAGGCCCAGATCGGCCCGCGTCTCTCCGACCGCCTTCTTCACGGCTTCGAGGTTGGCCTCCACCGTGGGATCGGGATGGTGGTTGGGGAACCTGCCGTCCATTTCGCAGAAGAGAGGGACGACCCTGCATCCGAGCGCTTCGAGGACCTCGCAGGCAATGCCTCCGGTTCCGTTGCCGGCATCGACCACGACCTCGAAGGGTCTGTCGAAGCTGAATTCGGCCATCAGTCTGGCCTTGTAGGCCTCCCTGACCGACATGGCTTCACCCCTGGAAACCGGATGCCCCGGCAGGATCGCAGGCGCCGCGGACGCGATGTCCGCGAGGTCGGAGATCTCGCTGCCATGCATCGTGTGGAGGCCCTTCATGATCTTGAACCCGTTGTACTCGGGCGGGTTGTGGCTGCCGGTGATCATCACGGTCACTTCCGGGCGGAGCGTGTGGGCGGCGAAGTAGGTCATCGGCGTGGTCTGCACCCCGAGGTCGACGAGACGCGCACCGCCTGCCGCGGCTCCCGCCGCCAGATTGTCGTGGAGGTCTGCGCCGGAGGGTCTGCAGTCCCTCCCGATCGCGATGCTGCCACCCGGGCCTGCGGTCACCGACAGGGCGTAGCCAAGCCTCCTGATGGAATCCTGGTCGAGATCGCGCGGATAGACGCCGCGAATGTCATATTTCCTGAAGATATTCCTGTTCATCCTCTTCCAAGTCTTCCGCATGGTCATCCACTCCGGCCAGCGGGAGTCCTGCCTGGAACTGTCCCCGCTTCGAGCCTTCCTGGAGCCATCCTCCGTGGACACCTATGACCTGCCGCGCCAGTTCCGTGCCCAGAACCGATCCGGCCGCATCGGGATCCTGTGCGCCTCTGTAGTCGAGAGCCAGATGTGCCGATCTCCCGTCTCCGCTCAGGTCGATGGACAGGACGCTCCCCCTGCCGGCATGCCTGAGGGTCTCCATGAGGAGGGACTCGAGCGCCTGGCGCAGATATCTCTCGTCCCCCTTCACATGTACGTCCGGATCAATAGCCGCGGCAAGCGATATCCCCTTCTCGGAGAGCCTGGGGGAGGCCTCCTGGATTATCGAGGTCAGCATGCCCTCGAGATCCAGCGCAGGCCCTGCGGGCTTCCCGGAGGTGCTGTCCTTCGAATCGGAAGGGCGCTCGAGCGAGGCGATCTCGCCGATCAGGTCGATGAACCTGCTGATGTTGTCGACTTCGACCGCGAGGAGCGAGAGCTGCTCGCGCACCCACTGAGGGCAGTCGAATGTCCTGCTCACCTCGTCCGAGGCATTCCTGATCGAAGCGAGAGGCTTCCTGAGGGTGACGCCGATCCTGGAAAGAAGATCGGACCTGGCTTTCTCGCCTTCGGCCACCTCTGCCCTGGCGGCGGCCAGCTCCCTAGAGAGGTTGGCGTTGTTGCGCCTCAGAGAGGCCGCCCTGCGTCTGAAATGCTCTGCGACCGCCGCCACGAGGATGACAGCTGATGCAGCGACCCAGATCGGGATGTCGGACAAGTGGCCCTCCCCGCTTCCTGTCAGCCCAGCTCGTCGAGAGCGTCTGCCACGACGATCCGCCTCCCGGACATCCGCTCCGCGTCTTCCGCGCGGACCCCGTCGATCGTGAGCCCCGCCCGGGAGAACATGGAGCCCGGGAGATATACGGGGTCGGCTCCACCGGATGCGCGGAGCGCATCGAGGACGTCTCCCGCCGTCAGCAGGCCGGCGACTCCGACCATCTCTCCGAAGAAGCTGTTCCGCACCTCCAGCACCGAATATGCCGAGCCTTCGAGGATTCTCCCGAGGAATGGCGCGGCCAGGGAGCCGGTCACGATGGTCCCCCCGCCTTCGAAGCTCCTTCTCCTGTTCTGCAGGAGATCCGCCAGCATGCCGATCCCGTTCGCCTTCATGCAGCATCCCTCGTAGAAGGATGGATCGGGGATGTCCCGCCCGGCCAGGATGAAGAACTCGTCGGCCGGGTAGGCCCAGCGGACTCCCCGGGCCGCGAAGGCGCGGCACGAAACTCTGGAGCAGGCTTCCAGGCAGGAGGCGGACTCTGATGCGTCGGGGCGTCGCAGGGGCGTCAGTCCGTCACGGTATCGGGTGAGCCCCACCGGGACGACCCCGGTCGCTTCCACGCATGTCTTCTCCAGAAGGGCATCCAGCGTCTCCTCGAGAGCGGGCCCGTCGTTGAATCCCGGGACGACGACGATCTGGGCCTCGACGGAGATGCCTTCGCGCGAGAGCATGTCCAGCTGCGGCAGTATGGGCGAAGGGCGTCCCAGCCCGAGCATCCTGCCTCTCAGAACGGGATCGGCGGCATGCACCGAGACATGGATGGGGGAAAGCCTTTTCTTCGCCGCGTATTCCGCCTGCTCCCGGTCGAGCGTGACGAAGTTTCCGTACACGAACGAGTGCCTGACGTCGTCGTCCCGGCACAGGAGGGAAGCCCTCACCCCCGGGGGCATCTGGTCCATGAAGCAGAAGATGCAGGAGTTCGAGCAGGGAGCCGCTCCCGAGCCCTCGACATCGAGTCCCAGCGGGACCGTCGACCGGCGGGAGATGCTCGCCTTGCGGACGAGGCCGCCTCTCGAATAGGACATCTGGAGCCCCGGGGACGACGCGGCGAGCATGAGGTCCATCCAGTCGTCGATCTGGATGCCGTTGCACTCGATGAGGCGGTCACCCGGTCTGAGGCCGGCCCTCGAGGCCGGCGAGCCGCGACTGACCCCGGTGATCCGGAGCACTTCCCGCTATTCCAGCGAATCCTGGATTTTGACCATGACGGGGTCGATCTTCCCCGCAGCCTTCCTCTCGGCTTCCGCCTGCCTCTTCCTCCCCGTGGCCTCGTAGACCTTGGCGAGGTTGAGATGGAAGCCGACGAGCGCCATCCCATCCCTGGAGGCGAGGCTCATCCCCTTCTGGAACTGCTCTTCGGCCTCGTCGAAGCGGCCCATGTTCAGATAGCAGCGCCCGAGCATCTCCCTCGCGCGCGTCCTGAACTCGGGACTCGGGAGGACCTGGGTGAACTCCGCCACGGCCTCCCTCAGGAGTCCCATCTCCCGGTAGGCGATCCCGAGGTCGTAGTGGGTGGGATAGTCGTTGGTCGAGATGGCTGCGTTCACGCCTTCCTGGAATTCCTTCACCAGGCCGGCGAGCGCCCTGGCCGAGTCGGCGTCGAACATCCTGTCGATGTCCGCGAGAATGGAGGCGATGTCCGCATAGTTGTCGATATCGGCAAGGCCCGGCCGAACCCCTTCCAGGAGCGTCGTGGCCATGGCGAAGCCAGGATCGGCCTGCACCGCGGCTTCGAGGGCCGCGACGGCCTCGTGCGGGCTGTCGTTGAGGAGGTAGGCCACGGCGAGGCGGTAGAGGGAACGCGCCTGCCCTTCGGGGCCGAGGGAGTTCCTGATCCTCACGAGCTCCCGGGCTGCGGCGAGGGACTCGGGACAGATGTCGAGCACGCCCTCGAGGAGCTCGAACACCATCTTCTCCCTGCCCGTGGAACGGTAGATCTCGGCCGCCTTCAGATAGGCCTCCACGGCGCCGTAGAAATCGCTGACGTCCAGGAGGAGGTTGCCGAGCTCGACATAGCCGAGGGCATCGCCGGGAGCCCTGTCGAGCCTGTGCTTCATGTCGGCCACCTGCTTGGTCAGGGCCTCCCGCACCTGCCTGACCGACACCATGCCCATCTCGACCAGGACATCGCCGAGGCGCCTGTAGTCGTGCGAGGACGCCTGCACCTCGAGCGCCTTCAGCACCTCGCTCGCCTTGAGCAGCCCGTCCGCGACGAAGTACTCGCCGAGCCGCTTCCTCGGACTGGCCTCATCGGCCTCTTCGTCGGCCTCGGGCTCCTCCTCGACGAAGTCGGCGGAGTCGAACGACACCTGTTCGAGCTGGCTCTCCTCGCGGGGCTCCTCGGAAACCCCCGCAGGGGCCTCCTCCGATCCGGGGGCGGAGCCCTCGCCTGACGTCTGCTCCATCTGCTGAGGGGCCTCGTGCAGCGAGTTCCTGAGCTCCTCGAGCATCTGAACCATCTTGCGATGCTCCGGGAATCCCCTCTCGGCCGAAACGGAGACGCAGCGGTCGAGAATGGCCTCCTTCTTCTGCACGAAGGCCACGCGTGCCAGGCGGACGACCCAGTTCCGGTCCTCCGGATCGAGCCGCGTCAGGGACGTGAGGGTGTTGACCACGAGATCGCCGGCCCTGTCGGGCTTCGATTTGAGGTAGAGGACGTACTCGCGCCTCGCCTGGTCGGGCTTGCTCTGCTCCTCGAAGCACACGCCCATGACGTAATGGGCCAGGCCGAACTCGGGCTCGGCCCGGAGGGCCTTGCGGCTCACGGACAGGGCGACCATCTGGAGCCCGTCCTTGAGGTAGAGCTCGGCGGCGCGGGTGAAGTGATCGAGCGCCTCGTCCTTCTTCTTCATCTTCAACAGGACGTCACCGGCGCTGTTGTGGACCGAGGCATCCTCGGGATCATCTCTCAGGATGGCCTGGAATACACGCAGAGCGCTGTCCAGCTTGCCATTCTGCAGAAGGTCGTGCGCCTTCTTCTTCATGGAGACATCAGCCATGGCCTGCTCCCGGCGAAGTTCGGGCAACTGGGAGCGCTTCGCGCGCCCCTGAGAATACGCGTGAAATATCGGGCATTCCCATGTGGTAGGGAATACCCCTGTAATCGTCGAGGTCCCAGACCACGAAATCCGCGTCGCTCCCGGCCTGGAGGCAGCCCTTCCTTCCGGCAAGCCCGAGAGAGGCCGCGCCGTTGGCCGTGCCCGCCACGATGGCCTGCTCCACCGTCAGGCCGCACCTGCATACGGCTGTCGTGAGCGCGAGCGGCATGGATTCGCAGTAGCAGCTCCCGGGGTTGAAGTCTGTGGCGACGGCCACGGCTGCCCCCTCCGAGAGGAGCCCCGCACCGTCCGGGAAGGGCTTCCCCAGGAAGAAGGCAGTGCAGGGCAGGAGAGTGGCGACCGTCCCGGAGGAAGCCAGAATGGATGCGGATTCCGGGGAGGTCGCCAGCAGATGGTCGGCGCTCGAAGCCCCGAGCTCGACTGCCAGGCGCGAGGCTCCGATGTCGGCGAACTCGTCGGCGTGCACCTTCAGGCCCAGCCCGAGGCCTTTCGCCGCCTCCAGGTACCGCCTGCTCTGAGCGATGTCGAAGACGCCCTCCTCGCAGAACACGTCGGCGAATGTGGCGAGGTTCCTGGAGACGACTGCGGGCAGCACCTCCCGTATCACGAAGTCGATGTAATCGTCCGGCCTGCCAGCGTACTCGGGCGGCACCGCATGAGGTCCGAGGAAGGTGGCGACCGTCGTGAGCGGAACCGTTTCGCCCACTTCGGCCAGGACCTCGAGCGACAGCATCTCGGTCTCGAGGTCGAGCCCGTACCCGCTCTTGACCTCGGCGGTGGTGGTCCCGTTTCCGAGCATGGCCAGGAGGTTGCGGCGGAGGGAGGCTGCCAGCGCGTCCCGCCCGGCCGAGCGGGTGGCGCGCATCGTGGCGGCAATGCCTCCCCCGGAGGCGGCTATCTGCTGATAGGACTGTCCGGCGGCCCTCCGGGCGAATTCCTCGGCCCGGCTGCCGGCGAAGAGGGCATGCGTGTGCGAATCGACGAAGCCCGGCGTGACCAGGGAGCCTTTGGCGTCGAGGACCCTGGCCCCCGCGGCAGGCGGAGCCTCGGCGGTGAAGGAATCGGTGGGCCCCGCCCAGACGATCCTCCCGTCGACGGCGGCGAACGCGCCGTCAGGGATGATCGACAGCTCGGAAGCCCAGGGGCCCCTCCTCGGAAGGAGAGGCCCCGAAAGGGTCAGCAGCTGTCCTGCGTGGACCAGGGAGAAACAGGCGCCGGGCATGCTCGGCGGCCCTATTCGGGCTGTACGGAAGCCGTCTTCCTTCCCCGGTAGACGGTGTACGCGACACGGCCGTCCGTTTTCGCGAAGAGGCTGTAGTCGGAAGCCAGACCGACATTTACCCCTGCGTGGATGTTTGTGCCGTGCTGGCGGACCAGGATGGTCCCGGCGCTGACGATGCAGCCGGCCGGAGCCTTGACACCGAGGCGCTTGCCCGAAGTGTCCCTGCCGTTCCTGGAACTCGACGAGGATTTCTTGTGTGCCATCAGCCATCCCCCAACTAGCGCTGCAGCACGAGAGTCGCGACTGCGTGCGCCTGTCCTGTCGAAAGCCTCGCCAGGAACACGCCGGCGGGCAGTCTTCGACCTTCGGCATTCGATCCGTCCCATGTCATCGCCGAGGTACCGGCGGGGACGGAGGCTTCGTAAACGACGCGGCCGCAAATATCGTAAATAGTGAGAACGCCCTCAAGCCCCGACGCGCACTGCAGTGTGCACGATCCCCTGAAGGGGTTGGGGAAGCAGGTCAGCCCGGCGGAGGGAGGCAGAGGATCCCCTTCTCCGGTTCCCTGGGTCGTGAACACGAAGTCCACCTCCACGCGCTGCTGAGAACCGATGGCCACGCCCGTGACCGTCTGCGGGGCGCAGCCGTCCACGGAGGCCGTGATGTCGTAGTTTCCGGGGATGACCGGCTTCGCATAGTCGCCGAGGGTGACGTCGGTCCTGCAGAAGCGGAGAGGCTGGGAGTCGCCGCCGTCCTGGAGCGTCACCTGGATCAGGGCGTCCAGGGGGTTGCCCACCTGGTCCTCCACCGTTCCGTAGAATCCGTACGTGCTCTGCTTGAAGAGATTGAGGATCGACATGTAATGCGCCGAGGCCACGCCGGGCCAGTCCGCAGCCTGCTTGTCCTGGTGGACCTCCACCGTGTGGTCGATGCCTCCGTACTCCCCGTAGCTCCAGTCGTTCACGTCGCCGTTGATGATGTACCATGCCCAGCCCTCGGTGACCCAGAAGCCGGGCACCGTGCAGAGGGCTGCATAGTCGGCGGCCATGTCGACGATGAGCAGCGTGTCCTGAACGGGGGCGGAGGAGTAGTTCCAGACATAGTTGAAGCAGGCTTCTCCCCCGTGCAGGGAGAGGCTCGAGCAGAACGGGTTCTCGAGTCCCGTGAGATCGGGCCAGTTGTTCATGGTGATATCACGGAGCGCCTGTGTCTCGGGCTCGGAGAACGGCGACGGACCCCCCCCGCCCGACGCCCACATGTAGCTCAGGTTCCTGTTGAGGTCCACGCCGGAGCCGTTGTAGCGCGAGTTGTTGAAGTAGCCGTCGGGGTTCATGACCGGGATCACCCAGGTCTCCGCGGTCTGGACCACGTAGGAGCACATCTCGCTCGTCGAGGAGTAGTCGGCCAGGTTCCGCAGGTAGTTCAGGGCTACCATGGCGCCGGTCTTCTCGTCGCCGTGGATGGCGCCGATGAGCCTGAACTCGGGCTCGA
>DIAQ01000110.1:21066-21531 GCA_002414865.1 candidate division Hyd24-12 bacterium UBA5074
GTCAGCGTGGGATAGGGCACAAGCGGCACGGGGTTCACCACCGCGCGGGGGAAATAGCCGAGCAGCTCGAGGAGATGCTCCTGATCGGAGCTGACATAGATCCTGGCCTTGTCCTGCAGGACAGTCTCCACATCGAAGCCGGCTTCCTGCAGATTGCGGACGCCGGCCGGATCGACGGGGCCGATCCATACCGAGTGCATGCCGTCGGCGGTCGAGATGCCGGCGGCGACAGCCAGCAGGAAGATCATCCTGAACATCCATCCGCTCCGTTCCAAGAGATTGGTTGCCTTTCGGAAATGTACTGCCGATAATGCCTTCAGGGCGTCCCGTGGTCAACGAGCGCGGCCTTCTGAAGGCTTGTGATCCGCCGGCCCCGCCGGTCTTGTGCGGCCGGCGCGGCGGGCTTAGAATGGCCGCTGCGTCGGGGCGTGGCGCAGCCCGGTAGCGCACCTGCTTTGGGAGCAG
>DIAQ01000110.1:21770-22318 GCA_002414865.1 candidate division Hyd24-12 bacterium UBA5074
CCTGCTTTGGGAGCAGGGGGTCGCCGGTTCAACTCCGGCCGCCCCGACCAGCACAACGTCCCGGACGGCCCCCTGAGGCCGGCCGGGCAATACCGCCGGTTCCGCGACGGGCCATGAGCCGTGAGGGGTCCTCACCGTGCCGGGGGTTCGGCAGCCCACACGGCGTCGAAGGCCTTCGTCCAGCTTCTCGAGAGCGCCAGCTCCCGGGCGGCCCGCCCCATCTCCCCCCGCCTGGCCGGATCCGTCACTAGCTCCGCGAGGGCATCCGCGAAACTGCCCACGTCCCTGCCGTGCGCCACCAGCCCCGAAACGCCATCCCTTACTATCTCCATCGGTCCGCCCATGTCCGTCACCACGGAGGGGATGCCGGCCGCGGAGGCCTCCAGCACGACATTGCCGAAAGTATCCGTGGTGCTGGGGAAGGCGAAGATGTCGGCCGACGCATAGGCGCGGTGGAGGTCATCACCTCTCAGTATCCCGCAGAAGAATCCTCCCCTTCCGCTCAACCTCAGGGACAGCTCCTCCACGTAGGGCCCGCCGCCCACTAT
>DIAQ01000110.1:22696-41938 GCA_002414865.1 candidate division Hyd24-12 bacterium UBA5074
GACCCGCCGAACCTCCTGAAGAAACCATCCTGCCTCCATTCGGGGGAGAAGGACGCGCAGTCCACCCCCCGGGGGAAGATGGTCATCTTCGAGGACGGGACGCCCATCTTCTCCAGCTCGCGCATGTAGTAGGTGCTGGGGACCATGACAAGGTCGGTCGTGGAGTAGAACCAGCCCATGGCGGTCGAGGCGAACTCGCCCATGTGTCCGTCCTGGACGATCTGCTGGGCGTGCCGGGGGAAATCGGTGTGATAGATCCCGACCGCAGGTATCCCGAGCAGCTTGGCGCATCCCAGGGCCGTGATGCCGACGGGGCCTGGCGTGGAGATGTAGATCGTCTCGAAAGCATTGTCGTCTATGAACTTCAGCAGGTCGAGAAAGGGCGGGATGGAGAGGAGCTTGGACTCGTACTGGGGCACCGGGAACTCCCTTATGGGCGGGAAGTTGACCACCCATCCCTCGAAGGACAGGGGCCGTTTCTGCGAGGCCACTATCGCGAGCCTCCTGCTGCGCTCCACCGCCAGCCTGCTGAACTGCTGCAGAGTCCTCGAGACGCCGTTCAGGTCGTCGATGGTGTCGGTGAACCAGGCCCTGGCGCCGGAGCCGGGGGGCAGCGGAGTTCCCGGGAAGCCGGAGGAGAGCTGCCTGACTGCATCCATACCCTTCCGGGCATGGAAGTACGACACGGGGAACGGCACGCTCAGGAGCAGGACCGGGATAAGGGCGGAGGCAGCCTCGAACGCGTCGAGGAGCCTGCCCTCCTGCACTCTCTTCAGGAGGAGGCCGCCGAAGCGGTCGATGAGCCTGTTCGCGGCGCTGGAGAAAACCCTGAAGGTCTTCTCGTCGATGTTCTCCCCGCCCTCGTTCCTGGCCCACAGGTCCTTGCCCACCGAGAGCAGCTCGTCGAGGAGGAGGGATTCCGGGCCGGGGTCGGAGGAGCTGACCGCCTTCGAGTAGAGCCTGTGGATCTCCATGTCCGCCCTGTGCCACAGAGTGGGTTCCTCCCGGTCGGATCCCGGGCGGAAGAACCTGTCCGCAGCCGCCGTCGCGAAGGAAGGCAGCTTCTGCGAGAGCATCCTCTCCCTGTAGAAGGAATACGCGATGGAGTAGACCGAATAGGACGCCTTCAGCGCGCCTCCCGAGGTGCCGTGCGCGGAGCACCTGCCGCGTCTGAGGCCCTCGATGAAGGATTCCAGTGTCGCGCCGCCGCTCACTGTCGTGAATGTCTGTCCGATGAAGCGGCCGCACCTGTCGTCCGAGCCGCCGATGAACCCGTCGAAGGCCTGGTCCCCCCTGGCGGCCCTCGCAAGCGGCGCCACGCAGGCGTTCTCTCGCGCGGGTCTGCTGCCGTTGAGCGATTCCACGAGCGGCACCCGCCGCACGATGTGAAGGAAGTCCTCGTTCGTGAAGGCCCCGGGCCAGTAGAACGGATGCGCGAGGGCAAAGGGTATCCTCCTGTCCTCGAGGAACTCGGCGAGTGCCTCGAAGGACTCCCTGAGCCTGCAGATCTCGTCATGGGCGGATGGCTCGAAGGCGTAGGCGAGCAGGTGGACGGGCGCCCTGCTGGTGTGGACGTACGAGCAGATCTCCTCCCCGTAGAAGACTCCCTCCAGGCCGGAGATCTTCTCCACACCGGCGATCGTGTTCATGTCGGTGATCGTGAAGAAGTCCATCCCCCGATCGCGCGCCTTCTCGTATGCGAGCTCGGGGGGGGTGAAGCTCTCGGGAGCCTGGAGAGCCCTGAGGAACCAGTAGCCCGCCGCGCTGGAGAACTGCGAGTGAACATGCAGATCGCAGCGGCCGGCCCTGGCGGTTTTCTGCAGCGTTTCGCCCGAATTCCTCATCTCGGGATTATCGCCAGACCCTGGGGTCCGCTGCCAGCCTGGAGCGTGTCGACAGGGACGCATCCGGGCAGGGCGAGCCTGAACACCCTGTTCCCGGTGAAGTCGCTGGTGTACAGCTCGTCGCCATACACCTCGACCCCCGTTGCGGGAGCCGGGGCGGTCGCCTGCTCCAGGGTCCCGTCCTCATCGTAGAAGAAGAGCGCGCTCGAACTCCAGCCGTCACCGCATACGAATCCGTCTCCGAGGTCCGCGGGCAGTCCGGGGGTGCCGCCCGTCACCACCGTGGCGGTGACCGAGAGCGTCGCCGGATCGATGATCGTTATCCTGCCGTCGTCGGCATAGGTGCTGCTGACGGCGTGGATACTGCCGGTGCGGGGGAAGTACCTCATTCCCAGGATGTTCGGCGGCATCGGAATGGTGTCCACCACGGCGAGGGAGGGCAGCGAGATGACTGTCACTCCACAAGGTGCGCCGGCGGAGTCCGGATAGGAGTCGGCGTGCCCGACGAAGAGGAGCCCGGGGCAGGCAGCCACAGCCTGTGGATTGCACCCCACCGGGGCGTAGGATTCCACGGTCCATCCCTGCGTGTCTATCACCGCGATCGAATCGGGGAAGAGCAGCGCCACGTACAGCATGCCTTCACACAGACAGGCCGAGTAGGGATTGCTGCCCTGGGGAAGGTGCACTTCGGCGATCTCTTCGCCGGGCTCGTCGAGGTCGTACACCCCCACCGTCGACGAGAGCGAGTTGACCACGGCGAACCGCCTTCCGGGAAGCGGGACGATGTCGTTGGGCGCCTCTCCCGTGATGAAGGCCCCGGAAAGCAGCTGGCCGTCCTCCGGGAAGTACAGGTCCACCGAGCAGCCGAGACCGTCGAACCAGGCAACGGCATCGGCTTCGGGTATGTCCGACGCGGGGGAGGCGACATCGCCCGCGCACGAGAGGATCATCGCGATGGCTGCCGCGGCCGGGATTCCGTACTTCATCTTCCTGCACCCTCCATTGCCAGCTCCAGGCGGAAGGTCCTGCCCCTGCCCGGATAGCCGTTGCTCTCCTCGTGGTAGACGTCGAAGATGTTGCTGCAGGATGCAGTCACCACTACTGTCGGATCCCTGCCTGCAGACAGGCTGACAGCAGCCCCCGCCGTCATGTACGCCGGCAGGGAGATCGTATTGGATGCGTTGATGAAACGCCTTCCGGCACCGGAGGCGTCCAGAGAGAGGGCGAGCCTCCCCGAGGCTACGGAGGCGCCTCCGCCGCCTGCGAGGACGGGGCGGTAGGGAAGGATGCAGCCCTCGTCGATCGAGCCCCCATCGTCGTCCAGGGTGAGGATCGCCGAGCCGGAGGCCCACAGAGAGACCGGGAGCAACTCCATCCTCAGGCCTGCCTCGAGACCCCTCCGGGCCACCTTCGACACGTTCACCGGCCGCCAGATCCCCCCCTGGCCGGGCAGCCAGACGATGAGGTCCCATGTCCTGCCGGCGAACGCGGAACACCAGACATCGAATTCCTGCGTCCGCAGCGAGGCCGCCAACTCCCCTTCTAAACCCTCCTCCGGACCCAGCCCCGGGTTGCCCTCGGCGTAGTCGTCGTGCGGCCAGTAGAGATCGTTGAAGGTGGGACGCCTGAAATTGCGGGAGGCCTGGATGGAGATCTCCAGGGTCTGATCGAGCAGGGAGACGGACTCTACGAGCCTGCCGAAGGGCTGGGTCCCGCAGCCCTTGCAGGCATCCAGTCCGGCGACTGCATTCAGCCCCGGCCAGGGAGCGGAGAAGGTCACGGAGAGCTTCCCCGAGCTTCGTGACCGATCCCCGGCGGAGGTGCTGGAAATCCACTCCAGTTGAGAGTTTGCATCCAGCTGGATATCCGCTCCCCCCCAGCGGGTCGGAAGCGCGGCTCCGGCCTCCGCACGGCCTTCGCCATGCGAATCGTCCGCTGACTCGGGGTAGGAGGAGTGGTACAGCATCCGCCCGGCATGGATCCCGGCCCTCGCCTCGATCGGTCCGGGATCGCCCCTCAGCCAGAGGTCGGCCGATGTCCTCGACCTCTCCGCGTCGGTCCCGGGGGACCAGTCCGGGGGGTCCACTCCGCCTTCCGAGGACGAGAAGAGCGCGCCCGCCGAGATGGATGGGAACCTCGAGGAGAAGAGGAGGCTCGACGACGTGCCGGTCGATCCCTGCTCCGATACGATCCTGGCGGTGGAGGCGGATATCCTTGCGATCCCGCCGATGCCGAAGCCCGAGGCCGCGCGTCGTCCGCCGGAATCCTCCGCGAGGAGATCGAGCGTCGGCGGCGCCGAAGCGTCCTCCGGGATCAGGTCCACCGTGCCCGACATGCCCCCCCCGGGGATCGCGGTCGTTCCTCCTCTCGAGAATTGCATGCTGCCGAACAGGATCGGATCGAGAAGGCCGGCCGGCGAGCCGTCGGAGGCGCTGGACAGGCTGTGCCCGTCCACCAGCCAGGCGGTCTGCGAGGGATCTGCTCCCCTGACGGAGATCGAGACGACCGGGGATGCGCCGCCGTACTGCCTCACCATGATCCCGGGCACGGTCTCGAGGAGCCCGGAGATCCCGCCGCCGGAGACTTCGCGGAGCTCTTCGGGTCCGAGTGTGGAGGTTGCCGGGACCCGGTCCCGGACGCCCGGCCTCCTGCCGGGCACCGTGATGACGACGGAGCACGCCGATGGATCGGGACTGAGTCGGATGATCCCGTCCGGCGGCAGGGCACCCTCCCAGGGCGTCTGACCCACGCCGCTGACCGAGACGGTGTCCCCCTGGCAGACATCCAGCAAGCATACGCCGGAGCTGCCGGCGATGCCCAGAAGGATGCCGTCCGCGTCGAAGATCGACGCCCCCGGCACGGGAAGGCCATCCTCGTCCACGATCCTGGCTGTCATGGACGACACCAGCATCAGCATCATCAGCAGGAAGTCGGACAAACCCACCCTCCGCGGGTAAATGGAGAGCGGGCGCAGAGGATCTCCCTGGAGCGGAGAGAAGAACCCTCGCTTTACGAGAAGCAGTATCCTGACTTCCGGATCTTCCCTCTCCCGGCCTTCCCGCCTTCCGGCAGTGGCTTCATCGGGTTCGGTCCCCGGTCACAGTGGCGCCACCGTGGCGGACTCGCACCGCCTTCCTGCACCCGCACGACGCTAAGATGGACACGATCCCCTCGCGGGGTCAAGTCGTCAGGCCCTGCCGTCGGTCCAGAAATCGCGAGGGACGTCTCCGCCTCCGGCCTGAGCCAGTGCCTGGGCTATGGAGTGATCCATGTTGTTGTACCAGAATGTGCCACAGCGACCAAGAAGCCTGAGGCCGGCGGGTGGGACGATGCCTGCGAGGCGTTCGCGGTAGTCGAGCGAATAGATCGGATACGTGTTCCTGATCCGCACCGGCCTGACGAACAGGACATCCCCGGGAGAGGCCGCCGAGACCCTTTCCAGGTCCTCGATCACGCGCGGGACGAGAGATGCCGGATCGTTCCAGAGATCGTCACCCTCCCTGCAGCTCACCTCCACGATGAGGCTGTCGGCTCCCGGAGGCACCATGGACTCGCTGAAATGGCGCGGAACCGTCAGACGGCTGAAGCAGATCGCCCTGGAGCCGAAGTAGCACCACTGGTAGTTGTTGTGCAGCCTGTTGCGGAGACCGACGAGGTAGAGCACGGTGCTCATGTATTCAAGGCCTGCGGCCGGATCGAGGATCGAGACAGGGGCGCTCCAGGCGACCTCGTCCGACTCGATGGCGGATCCGTCGTCCAGAGAGGCGCCTCTGCAGCGGCCATCCTCGACGATGGCGCCGGTGGCTGAGCGACCCAGGAGGATACGGCCGCCCATGGACTCGATCCTTCGAGCAAGGCAGGAGGCGAATGAAGCTATCCCACCTTCCGATGGGTAGATGAAGCTTGTGCTGACAGGTCGCGGCAGGAGCAGTCCGCGCAGCAGCGCCATCAGGTTGTCCGCCTTGACCCGCTTGTCTATCACGGCCCGGTCGATCCCTGCGGATGCCCAGTCGACGTGAAGCGATTCCGGCGGCAGCCCGGTGAACTTGGCCGTGTAGTCCCTGAAGAAATGACGGTAGAGGTTGCGCCCGTACTTCGAGATGACGTCGTCGGCGAAGCTGCTCGAAGATGTTCTCCTGCGCGCCAGAAGCTCGAATGCGCTCGGGAGGAGGATGTGCGGGGGCAGCCGCAGGACCCCTTCGAGCGAGAGGGGCCATGTCATGTAGCGGCCTGCGAGATACACCGAGCTGGCACGGGGTATGCAGGAGACGTTCTTCCCGAGCACATCCAGGACATATGACTGCACCGCGGCGTCGGATGTGTGGAACCTGTGGGGGCCGACGTCGAAGAGGAATCCCTCGGTCTTGAACGTCCTCGCGAGGCCGCCGGGGGCGTCCTCCCGCTCGACCACCTCGACCGAGCACCCTCCCGACGACAGGAGCCTCTCGGCATAGCACAGCCCGGCTACGCCTGCCCCTATCACCGCGACCCGCCTCATCCGTTCCTCCGCGCCTGGGACCCGAATGCGAAGAAGGGCAGGCACAGCACCAGGAGGGAGACGGCCATGAACATCCACATCAGATGGATACCGAAACCCGAGATGACTACTCCCTCCCCGCTAACGCCCACCGCCGCCATGCCGGCGGTCCATCCCGCCTCGGCGACGCCGAAGTTGAAGAGGCCCTGGATCGGAAGCGCCATTATAAGCTCGGTGACGGCCCCGGCAAAGAATACCTTCCAGAGTGGGAGATCGGGTATTCTGAGCGCGGCAACTATTTGCACGAACATCATCAGCTTGGTGACCCAGATGGCGATCGAGCAGGCTGCGGCGCCGAGAGTCCGGGCCGGGCTGTCCTGCCAGATGCCTGCGGCTTCTGTCAGGTCGTCGTAGAAGCGGTGCATCGCCGGTCTGCGGTCGAGCATACGCGCGAGCGGGCCGCGTATCCATGCCAGGAATCTGCGGAGGTGAACCAGACCGGCCAGAGCCCCGAGCAGGACGACGGCCGCGGGTATCAGCACCGCCGTGCCGGAGCCCCCGGCCACGGCCAGGAGCACGACCAGACCGACCGCCAGCAGGTCCATGAGTTTCGCCAGGACCACCGCCCCCAGTCCGCTCCCGGCCCTTAGCCCCGCATACCCCCTGAGAAGCGCGATCAGCGCAATGTCGCTGATCCTCGCGGGGAGGATGTGTCCCAGTCCGACGTGTGCCGCGGTGACCGGGAAGAGCACGAGGGGCCCTGCTTCGTTCCTGTGCGAGAGAAGGCTCAGCCTGACGGCCCGAAGCGCCACGCTCGCCACGAAGAACAGAGCGGCCGTCACAGCATGGCCCGGCATCATCCCCGCGAGGAGATCCCGTACGCTCGACAGCCTCGATCCCGCCCCGCCCTCCCCGCCGTCCAGGAGGAACCAGGATAAGGCTATCCCGAGCACGACGGCGATCAGGACCCTTGCGGCCTGCGAGCGCCTGACCAGATACTACCCCCTTCGAGTATGCGTGGGCTGCGAACCTCCAAAGATCGGAGGAACCAGGTTCTTATGCAACACGAGGTCGCTCTGGAGGTCGAGGGGCTGCGGAAGAGCTACGGGCGGCTCGAGGCGCTGAGGCCCCTCGGGCTGAGCATACCTGCGGGCAGCGTGTTCGCGCTGCTCGGGAGCAACGGAGCCGGGAAGACCACCTTCATGAAGTCCGTCCTCGGCCTCGTGAAGCCGGACGCAGGCTCGGCGCTGATACTCGGGATCGATTCGCGGCTGCCCGCTTCACGCCGGAGCGCCAGATACCTCCCGGAAACAATCCGGTTCAGCAACTGGGCGACTCCCATGATGACGCACCGCCAGCTCAGCCGGGTGAGGGGTTCCGGCACTCCCGCGGAGCTGGAGGAATCGGCCGCCGCCATAGGGTGCGGCGACCTCGTGGGGAGGACCTTCGGGCGCATGTCGCACGGCCAGGTGCAACGGACGGCGATCAGCCTCGTGATGGCGGGCTCGCCCGACATCATCTTCCTCGACGAGCCTTCGAACGGCCTGGACCCGGAAGGCAGGATAATGCTCCGCAATCTCATCCGATCCAGGGCCTCCGGGGGGGCGACCATAATCCTCAACTCCCATCTCCTGGGCGAGGTGGAGGCGGTCTGCGACCGGGCCGCGTTCATGCAGAACGGCGGCATCGCCGCCTCGGGCAGGATAGACGACCTCCTGCGCTACAAGGGCATAACAAGGATCGAGACCGCAGGCGTCCAGGCTGTGTCCGCCATCCTGGAAGGCCTCGGCTTCTCGCCGTCCTCCTCCGGCGCCACCGTCTCCGTTCCCGTGGCGGGAGAGGATGACTTCAGGAGGATAACCTCGGCTCTTTCGTCCTCGCCTGCTCATTTCACGGCCATCGAGCTGGTGCGCGAGAATCTGGAGGACCTCTTCCTCAGACTCGTGGCTCCGGGAGGTGGGTCATGAGCCTGAAACCGCTGTTCATCAACGGCCTCGAGCAGATGACCAGACGGAAGCTGGTCATCGCGGCCGGCATCGTCGCCGGGGTGTTCCTGCTCCTGTTCGCGCTGATCTGCGGCACAGTCGACTCGGGCACGGACTCCTCCCTGCCGCCTGCCGATGCCGCCATGGCGGCCATCTTCCTGACGCTTCCCGCCGCGGGCTCTCTCTGCGCCGCATTTCTCTTCATCCTCGGCAGCTCGGTGCTGCCCGAGGAGATCTCGGCGGGGCGGGCCGGCTTCTGGGCTGCGCAGCCCGTGTCCAGGACGGCCCTCTTCGCAGGCTTCACGCTCCCCTGCCTGGCGGTGGGCTGTGTGCTCTCGATCGTTCTCTTCGGCGGCATCGAGGCGATAGTGGGCATCTACCTCCCCTACAGCCCGCACTCGGTCCTGGCCGCCGCCGGCAGCCTCCTGATCTGGGCGTCGGTCCTGTGGGCCGCGGTCGTCATGCTCTCGCTCATGATGAACAGGATCGTCGCGATAATCCTCTGCTTCTGCATGTACGGCCTGTGCAACTTCCTGGGTGGCCTGGCGCAGATGGCTGATGCCGTGCCGGAGGGCGGGCCGGGGCAGGCGTTCAGGATCGCCGGGCTGGTGAGCGCCCTCGTCTTCCCCTCCGATCCGCCATTCCGGACGATGATGTTCGGGCTGATGCCGACCGGGGCCTCCGTGGAGGAAGCCCTGTCGTTCATGGGCGTTGGCCTCGAGCCCCCGACGGCCCTCACCCTCTACGCCCTGGCGTGGTCCGTCGCGATGGTCGCGGCGGCGCTCCTCAGGTTCAGACGCCTCGATCTCAAGTGAGGGCGCCTCGGAGCCTCAGAGGCGGATGATCCCAGACAGGTGAGCCTTCATGGCCGCTATCATGCCGGGGTGGTCCGCGGTCCCGGCCATCTCGCGCACGCTGTGCATCGAGAGCATCGGGTCCCCCACGTCGACTGCAGCCATTCCGAGGCGCGTGGAAAGGATCGGCCCGATGGTGCTCCCACAAGGGATATCGTTGCGGCTCACGAAAGTCTGACACCGCACACCCGCCGCTGAGGCGCACTCTGCGAAATAGGCCTGCGACAGGGCGCTCGAGGCGTACCGCTCCTGGGCGTTCACCTTGACCACGGGGCCGCCGTTCAGGACCGGGCGGTTGGCACGCTCGTGCTTCGATGCATAGCAGGGATGCACCGCGTGGGCTCCATCCGCGGAGACCATCATGCTGCGCGCCCTGCTCCTGAAGAGCCCCTCCCTGCCGGAGGAGGCGCACAGACGCTCGAGGATGTCGTCGAGAAAGGTCGAGCCTGCACCCGAAGCGGTTCCGGAGCCTGCCTCCTCGCTGTCGAAGAGGCAGACGACGGCTGTGGATTCCCCCGGTTCGATGTCCTTGACGGCTTCGAGCGCGGCGTGGCACATCGCCAGGTTGTCGAGCCGCCCGGAGAACACGAACTCCCCGTCCGCTCCTCCCAGAGAAGCCCGCTGGGTGTCATAGAGGTGCCCCGAGAAGGCGAGGGGGGCCTGGCCGTCGCCGTCTGCAGCGCGCCCTATCTCCGCAGCGAGGTCGAACGAGGCCGGGAGCAGTCCGAGGATGGGGCAGATGTTCTCCTCCTTGTTGAAGGAGAAACCCTCCTCGTTGACTCCCCTGTTCAGATGCAGCGCTGGAGTCGCGAGTCTGCACACAGGGCGGCGGAGATCGTAGGGCACCTGCACGAGGTCACCGGCGAGGCGCCTCACAGCGGTTCCGGCGATCGAGAGATCGCGGTCGAACCAGGTCGCGAGTATGGGGCCGCCATAGATCTCGACGCCGAGAACCCTGCAGCCTTCACTCTCGCGGACGGGGCTGGGCTTCAGCCGAAGTGACGGGAAATCGGTATGGGCGCAGAGGATCCTGAAACCGGTCTCCTCGGGCGGCCTGGCGCCCGGAATCACCGCGGCAATCGTGCCGGTGCCCCTGGCGACCGTGAAGCGCGCCGGCAGCTCGTCCCAGCGCGAGCTCTCGGGGAGGCTGACGAAACCCCGGGCTGCGAGCACGGAGGCGGCTTCCGCGGCGGCGTGCCCGGGTGTGACGCTCCTGTCGAGATAGCCGAGAAGGTTCTTCACAGCCTTGTCGCTCATCGCCGTTCCGTCCCGGCGCTCCTGCTGCCTTGCAGGGCGCCCCTGCGCTGCGGTCGCGCCTTCCGCGCCGAGGCCGCAGCATGCCTGCGCCCGGTGGGCGTCTTTCCGCCGAATCTCTCGAGCACCTGGAACATGAATGCCTCGAGGCGGGCGTCGTTGTTCGTGTCCTCCTGACCGTCGAAGGCCAGGTTGAGCCATGGCAGCTCCGGGTACTCCCTCCGCAGGCGCTTGGATATGGCCGTCACGATGGTTCCCGGGAGGCAGGTGAAGGGAAGCACGTTGACGGCTCCGTCGATGGATCCGGTCCGGTGGAGCGCCAGCGGCGCCCCGACGCAGAGGATGGCCTCACCCCCCACGTTCTCCTTCATGTACGGAGTCGCCTCCCGGAGTATCTCGCGCGAGCCCGGTTCCCGGCGGCCCTCCAGGAGGTCCGCGAACGGCGCCTCGAGAGAGTGGCCGAGCAGTTTCATCAGAGAACCCTTCACCGACCCTCCGGCAATCCCCGCCGGGTCGAGCGTGCGGACCGACCTGTCGACGAAGCAGGTGTTCACGAACTCGAACCACTCGAGTATCGAGGTGGGGAGGACCTCCCCGCCCAGCTCCTCGATCCTCTCGGCGGTCCAGGAGTTCGAATAGGGGTCGTTCCTGACGTAGATCTCGCCGAAGACCAGGACCCTGGGCCTGGCCGGTCCCCTCTCCAGCAGGGCCGAGAAGGCGCGGGCAGCCCCCTTCATCACGGGGATGACTGGGTCTCCGTTCTCCAGAGCCGTCTCCAGGAGAGAGAGCTGCGCGTCGTATGTCCTGTCGACCGACGCCGGGTCGCTCGAATAGGGCCTGACGCGGCACAACGCCCTCCTCAGGATGTCCGAACAGATTGCCGAGCGCAGGAGATCGAGCTGGAAGGAGATCGACTTCATGGCCTCGATGGACGTGTAGGAGTCCTTCGAGGAGGCCGTGATGATCGGGACGTCCTCATACCCGTGCCTGTCCAGTATGAGCCGTTGCAGCGCGCAGTACTGCCCGAACCTGCACGGGCCCGACGCCGTCCCCATGAAGAACGCCGCGCTGCCCGGGGGATTGTCGCGGAGGATCCTGAGCATGTTCCCGGAGGTGATGATGGCGGGATAGCACTCCTTGCCGGAGGTCACACTCCTCCCGAGCGCCACGGCCTCGGCATCCGTCTCGGGGATGGGCCTTGCGTTCACGCCCCTCCTGCGCGCCGCGGCCGCCACCAGCCGCGCCCCGTCGCCCATGGAGGGCACCCAGACCGTGCGCCCCTCGATGTCCTGAGGAGCGCGCCGGGGCTCCAACTCGGGCGCCGGCGTCGAGGTCCCTCCTCCGAGGGAGTCCAGGAATGCCTCGCATCGGGTCACCATGCCGGCATCGGCCGCGTGCTCGTCGGTTTCCAGTGTGAGGAAAGGCTTGTCCCCCATGAGGTCCGAGAACAGGTGATGTATGAACGAGTCCGGGCCGCAGCCGAAATTGGTCAGGTAGACCGCATGCAGCCCCGGCTCCCGCCTCACCGCGAGTGCGGCCGCGAGGATCTTCTGACCATAGTGCCAGTACATGTTGGGGTTGAGCGCGGATGCCTCCCGCATCGGCAGCTCCAGGAACTCGAGCGGCACCACGCTCACGCCGAGTCTTGTCAGGCGGGAGGCGAGGCCGCCGCTGGCCGCCTGGTCGCATCCGTTGTAAGGCCTGCTCACGACTGCGAGAACCCTCTGCCCCGGCTCCAGACCCGAGAGCATCCGCCGGCCCGCCTCCCGGAGACCCTCCTCGAACTCCTCCTGGCTGCGGAGCGCCTTGTCACAGGCTCTGCGGATTGTTCTCCAGTCCGCACCCAGCGCCGTCCCCGTGCTTCGCAGCGCGGCCATCCACCTGCGGGGAGCGTCCGAGAAATCGAGCACCGGTGAGAGGACTTCCACCCTTCCGAGAGAGAGTCCGAGGCCGGCATCCAGCAGGTAAGGCGAAGCCTCGACATACGGGCAGTTCTGCGATTCCTCGAAGCCCTCGTGCCTGAACGCCTTGAGTATCGATGGCAGGAAGAGGCAGTCGAGCCTCCCGTTCCTCAGCAGGTCGAGGACATGACCATGCGCGAGCTTCACCGGGAAGCAGGTCTCCGCAGCCACGTTCTCCACCCCGTCATGGACGGTCTCGGCGCTGGAGGCCTTCGACAGGACCACGTCGCATCCGATGGCCTCGAAGAAGCTCCTGAAGAACGGGAAGAACTCCCAGAACCAGAGGGCCCTCGGGATGCCGACCCGCTTCCTGCCCGAATCCTCCGGCGGTGGAGTCCAGCCGCCGAGGAGAAGCTGCTCCCTGATCGCCATGCCGTCGACTCCCCTGGACACTCCGGACGCAGCCTCGTACTTCTCGCACCTTCCGCCGCTCTCCACGGATCTGCCGTCTCCGAAGCGGACAGAGTGGATCTCGCAGGCATTGCTGCAGCCCGCGCATGTGAATGTCCTGGATGAATATGAGGCTTCCGCGAGGGCGAACCCCCTGAATGACGATGGCCTCCCCCGGGATTCCTCCTTCGCGAGCAGCGCTGCTCCTATGGCTCCGGTCACGTCGTGATGAGGAGGGACTTCCACATCACGGCCCAGTATCGACCTGAAGGCGGCGACGACGCCGGAGTTATGGGCCGTGCCTCCCTGGAAGAGGATGCGTTTCCCGATCCGCCTCTCGCCCACCACTCTGTGGAGATAGTTCTGGGCGATGGAGTAACACAGCCCGCCGACGATGTCCTCGACGGCGGTGCCTGACGCCTGATGGGCCATGACGTCGCTCTCCATGAACACCGTGCAGCGTTCTCCGAGCGCCGACGGAGCAGGCGCTTCGACCGCGGCGGGGCCGAAGTCCCTTATGTCCAGTCCGAGGCGCTCCGCCTGCTCCTCCAGGAAGGAGCCTGTGCCGGCTGCGCAGACCTTGTTCATCTCGAAGTCGACCACCCTGCCGTTGCTGATCGAGATGTACTTGGAGTCCTGGCCGCCGATCTCGAACACCGTGTCGACATCGGGAACCGCCTCGAAGGCCGCCCTCGCCTGGGCGGTGATCTCGTTTCTCACCAGGTCGGCGCCCACGAATGCGCCGACGAGGTAGCGGCCGGAGCCGGTCACGCCGACGGACAGGACCCTGCGATCCCTCCCCAGGCGCTCCCCTGTCAGCAGGATGCCATGCTTGACCGCCTCGATGGGCTTGCCCGCCGTCGGGAGATATTCGCGGGACACGATCTCCCCCGAGGAATCGAGCGCCACCACGTTGGTGCTGATGGATCCGACATCTATGCCCAGGTAGACGGGCTCGCCCGGGGGGCACGCCACGGTGTCGAAGGAGGCCGGGGGCGACTGGAACTGTGCCAGGGGCATGCACGTGCGGGCTCGCCCGGGCATGGCTGCGGAAGTGCCCAGGGATCTGAGGAAGTCGGTGCCGACCGTTCCGGACTGGCCCTCGCCGGCCGCGAAGGATGCACCTGCTGCGCAAAGGCACTGGAAGCCCGGCGGAACGGAAATGCCGTCATCACCAAGGACTTCAGCGAAAGCGCGCACCATCCCGGCGTTGGCGGCCACCCCCCCCACGAATCCGACAGGAGGCCTGAATTCCTTCCCTCCTGCGATCGTGCTCTTGAAATTCCTGGCCACAGCCCGGCAGAGGCCTGCGAGGATATCCTCGGACGGGGTGCCGACCTGCTGCAGATGGATCATGTCGGACTTGGCGAAGACGCTGCATCTGCCTGCCACCCTCGGCGGGGCCGTGCATCTCAGGGCCATTTCTCCGAGCTCGGAGGGATCGAGGCCGAGGCGAGCCGCCTGCTGGTCGAGGAAGGAGCCGGTCCCCGCCGCGCAGATGGAGTTCATGGAGAAATCGTCGAATACGCTCCTGCGTCCGTCACCCCTGAAGAAGAGGAGCTTCGAGTCCTGCCCGCCCATCTCGATGACGGAGCGAAGGGCCGGATGCAGCCTGGAGATGGCCGCTGCCAGTGCGACGACCTCGTTGACGGGCTCGAGGCCCGCAGCCGCCGCGGCCAATCTCGATGAGGAGCCGGTGAACGAGACGGGGATCTCCTCCCAGCCGTCCAGCTTCGAGAGAATCAGCGCAAGAGCTTCACCCGGCCTGCCGAAATGTCTCCTGTAATGAGTTTTCTCGATGACACCGTCTCGCAGGAGTGCGATCTTCGCGCTCACCGAACCCATGTCGATCCCGAGTCTCAGGATTGGCAAATTCCCCTCCGAAGGGCATGAACAGCAGAGTCTGCCGGCTGGTGGTCCTAGAAGCTGTACCTCAGTGACGTGGAGCTGCCCGAGATGACCACGGTTATGCTGGAAGCCCTGTCCGTGGAGTCGGGGAGATTGACGGAGTCCGTCCTGGCATAGTCGGCTGCCGTGAACGACACCGCCCCGGGCCCTCCCCCCGGGAGCTGCATGCGCCTGGAGACCGACTCGCCCCTGGGTATCGATTCCCAGCTTGCGCAGGTTCCGCCGAGGCTGACGCTCACGTTTCGAAGCTCGGTTCCTGTGTCGTTCACCACTTCCACTTTCGTACCGCTCCCGCATCCCAGGAGCAGAAGGATCGCCGAGACGGCAATGGTGCGCATTCCGGGAGTACCTCCTGGTGGATCGAACCCGGACGATAGCTCCGCCGACGATGGCAGGCTCGAAACGAAGCCGATTATAATAGCTTCCACGATGTGCGCAGAAAGAACGACCCCTCGCCTCACAGCCCTGCCTGTCGCGATCCTGCTGATCGCCGCAGCGCCGGCCTGCGCCTATGTCGGTCCGGGGGCCGGATTCGGCGTCATGACCTCCCTGCTGGTCTTCGTCAATGCGATCCTTGCGGCCACCGCTTCACTTCTCGCCTGGCCGGTCCTGGCCTCGCTCAGGTTGCTCAAGCGCCTGCGCAGGACCCACAGGCCCATAGCCCGCAGGGTGGTGATCCTCGGGCTCGACGGATTCTCTCCCGAAATCGCTGGTACCCTGATGTCGGAAGGGCTCCTGCCGGAGTTGTCGGCCCTGGCAGGGAAGGGCACTTTCACGAAGCTTGCGACCACTCGGCCGGGGATCTCGCCCGTCGCCTGGTCCAGCTTCTCGACGGGGGTGAATCCAGGCAAGCACGGCATATTCGACTTCCTCGCGCCGGACAGGCGGAGACACATCCCTGTGCTCTCCTCTGTCGCCACGGGACGGGACGGCAGGGGCAGGCCGTTCGCCAGGATGCTGAGACGGAGCGAGCCGTTCTGGAAGCGCCTCGGCGCGCTGGGGCTCCGCTCCACGATCCTGCGGGTGCCCATCACGTATCCCCCTGAGAAACTGGACGGTTTCCTCCTCAGCGGCATGTGCGTGCCCGATCTCCGAGGAACCCAGGGCAGCTATACGCTGTTCGGGGTGGGGGCAGGTCACCGCCCCGGCGGTATCGAGATCCCCCTCGCCGGGCCGGCGGGCGGGACCTGGTCGGCCGGGATACCGGGTCCGGAGGATGGTGGGAGGATGCTCACCCTGCCGGTTGGACTGAGCAGGAACGGAAAGGGCTGGAAGCTCACGGCGGGCTCATCCGCTCCCGTCTCCATCGAACCCGGCAGCTTCACACCCTGGATCAGGCTCGCCTTCAGGCGCGTTCACAGGTCCGCCATCTGCGGCATCGTCAGGTTCAGGCTGACTGTGGACGGTGACCGCCCCCTCCTCTACATGACAGCCATCCATCCCGATCCCTTCAGACCGCCGGTGCCGGTGAGCCATCCCCAGCTCTACTCGTCCTATCTCGCCGGCCTTCTGGGTCCGTATGCGACCCTGGGGCTCGCCGAGGACACCTGGGCGCTGATGGACGGCGCCGTCGACGAAGAGGCCTTCCTGGACTACGCCTGGCAGATCTTCGGGGAGAGGCGGAGGATGCTCGCGGATGCCCTGCGCAGAAACCGCACCGGGCTCGTGGTCTGCGTCTTCGACACCTCGGACAGGATCCAGCACATGTTCTGGAGGCAGGGCATCGGACCGGGCAGTCCGATCCGGGAGATGTACAGGAAATGCGATGCCCTGGTGGGGGAGGTTGCCGGGCGCCTCGGGAGAGGCGACATGCTCCTGGTGATCTCGGACCACGGCTTTGCATCCTTCGACACGTGCGTAGACCTGAACCGGTTCCTGATCGAGCGTGGCTTCATGGTCCTCCAGGACGGGGTCGGGACCGTCTCGGACTCGTTCGAAGGCGTCGACTGGAGCCGCACCAGGGCATACGCCATGGGGCTCGCGGGCATACATCTGAACCTGGCCGGACGCGAGGGCGCCGGCATCGTGCAGCCCGGGGCCGGGGCCGACGCCGTGACGCAGGAGATCATCGAGGCCCTTCTCGATCTCCGCGACGGCGAAGGCGCGAGCGTCGTGCTCTCGGCCGAGAGGGCGGCATCGATCTATTCGGGGCCGTACATCGGAGGCTCCCCCGACATCCTGGTGGGGATGCGCGACGGTTTCAGAGCCTCCTGGAACTGCGTCACCGGCGGAGCCGGCCGCGAGGTGATCTACCCCAATGACAGGCACTGGTGCGGAGACCATTGCTGCGACAGCGCCCTGGTGCCCGGCATCCTGTTCAGCAACCGCATCCTGGACTGCTCCTCGCCCTCCATACTGGACATGGCTCCGACGGTGCTCGACGCCCTGGGGACCGATCCTCCCCCTCACCTCGACGGCCGGAGCCTTCTCCGGGCCGCGAAGGGCGGCACGGCATGAACCGCCGTCGCTTCCTCGGGACGATGGCTGCGGCGCAAGCCATCGCAATGCTGTCTGGCGGCAGCGGATGCTCCCGCAGCGCAGATCGGAGGAGGGTCATACTGCTCGCCTTCGACGGCATGGACCCGAGGATCGCGGAGAGGTACGCGTCCGAGGGCAGGATGCCCGCGTCCGCATCGCTGGCCGGGGGCTCGGGATACGGGAGGCTGGCCTCCACCATGCCGCCGCAGAGTCCAGTGGCATGGTCCTCGTTCATCACCGGAAAGGGTCCGGAAGTTCATGGTATCTACGACTTCGTAGCCAGGCACCCGGAAGATCTGAGCCCCTTCCTGTCGACTTCCGCCGTGGTCCCGCCGGCCGACTATCTGAGCCTCGGCGGATGGCGGCTCCCCATGTCGGGAGGCGGCCCCGTGCTGCTCCGCAAGGGCGAGCCCTTCTGGAGGAGACTCACTGAAAATGGGATCCCCGCCAGCTTCTACCACCTGCCTGTGGACTTCCCGCCCGCCCAGGCCAGCGGGGCCCGCATCCTGAGCGGGCTCGGCACGCCGGACATAAGGGGTAGCCAGGGCAGCTTCACCTTCTTCACCGACGATCCGCTGCTCCTCTCCGACGACACCTCGGGAGGGCGCACCGTGGCCGTGAGGGACTCCGGGGCGGGAACCTTCGAATTCGATGTGGAAGGACCTGCCAACGCATTCCGAGAGGGCTCCCCTCCGGCCCTGTCGCATATCGTTCTCAGGGTGGACGCAGCCGCCCGCACCGCCCTTCTCGAGACCAGGGGCGCGAGGATCCTGCTGGAGCAGGGGGTGTGGAGCGGCTGGACGAGGGTCGACTTCTCCCTGATCCCGGGGGTCACGACTGCCGAGTCCTATGGCAGGTTCCTGCTCAGATCGGCTTCCCCCCGCCTGGAGCTGTACCTCTCCCCGCTCAACATGAGTCCCTTCGACCCGGCCATGCCTGTCTCCGCCCCTTCCTGGTGGAGCAGGGAGCTCGCGACCAGGGTCGGCCCCTTCGCGACCAAGGGGCTGCCCGAGGACACGAAGGCCCTGTCGAGAGGCTTCCTGGATGACGAGGAATACATCGGGCAGGCGATGCTCCTGGCCGACGAGCAGATACGGATGTTCGAGGACCAGATGGCGTCCTTCCGCGACGGGCTCTTCTTCTACTACTTCACATGCCTCGACCTCAACATGCACATGTTCTACAGGGCGCTGGACACCCTCAGTCCGTTGCACTCCAGCGTATTCAGGGGCGGCGCCGCGTTCATCGCTGCCATGTACTCCAGGATGGATTCAGTGATCGCCACGGCCCTGGAGCACGCCGACGACCGGACGCTGGTGCTGGTGTGCTCCGACCACGGATTCGCCCCCTTCAGGCGGGGCTTCGATCTCAACGCCTGGCTGGTCGCCAGCGGATACATGCAGGGAACCTCTCTGGGATCCTCGTCCGAGCCATACCAGGGGGTCGACTGGTCGCGCACCGCCGCGTACGGTCTGGGGATCAACGGACTCTATCTGAACATCCGCGGCCGGGAGGGCGCGGGATGCGTGGATCCCGCCGAGTCGCACGATCTGCTGAGACGCCTGTGCAGGGACCTGGAGTCGGTGACGGACCCGTCCACCGGGATGAGGATCGTCGCGAGAACCGAGGCCACGAGCCTCACGACGGGACCGTCCACTCCTGCAGGCGCCCCCGACGTCATCGTGGGATACTCCCCCGGCTACAGATCCTCCTGGGGCACCGCGCTCGGATCCCTGGGCCGCGAGATAGTGATGGACAATCTCGATCCCTGGAGCGGGGACCATTGCGTGGCCCCCGAATTCGTGCCCGGCACCCTCCTCGCCAACCGCCCGATCTCCCGCGAAGGCATGGAGCTCAGGGAGGTAGGCCTCCTGGCCGCCGGATACCTGCTCCAGGAGACCCTCGAGGACGGGCTGTGATGGGAGACGCGATCCTCGCCGCCAGGAACATCGTGACCGCGGCGGTGGACCTGGCTCTGGCGCCGGCGTCGTCCCTCCCGGGTGCCTGGCCCCTGATCTGGCTCTCCGTCGTATCGGGGTTCCTGCTCGCCCTGATCTTCCAGGTCCTTTCCCGCCCCGCGCCCCTCGCTGC
>DIAQ01000113.1:0-336 GCA_002414865.1 candidate division Hyd24-12 bacterium UBA5074
TCGCTCGCTGCCGCGACGGACCACCCGTCCTCGGTCAGCGCAGTGGTGAGCATGCTCCGCATGCCTCTACGGTCCTCGACCAGGAGGAGGCTTCCCATGGGATCACCCGCCTTCCGGGAGCAGGGGCAGCCTCAGCTCGAAAACGGCCCCTCCCCCGGGCCTTTCATAAGCCCTGAGGGCGCCGCCGTGAAGAGACGCGATCCTGCGCGACAGCGTCAGGCCCATGCCCATGTGCCCGCTCTCCGCCTTGGTGGAGTAGAAGGGCCGCTCCAGTATCTCCGGCCCCTGACCGAGTCCCGGGCCGCGGTCGCTCACGCTGATCACGAACCACCCGTC
>DIAQ01000113.1:733-1056 GCA_002414865.1 candidate division Hyd24-12 bacterium UBA5074
TCGAGAGAGAAGGGGCCGAGGTCGCGGCAGGCCATGGCTGCCGTCCCGGCCGCAGATGCGGTGGTCACGACCTTCAGATCCGGCTCGCCTGAAGCCAGCAGCTTGAAGGAGGAAATCATCCTCCTGGCCGAGTCGATCTCGAGGCCCGCCTCCTCCAGGATATTTGCTGTTCGCACATCGGAATGCCCCCTGGCGAGCAGGTCGAGGAACCCGGACAGGGCACCGAGCGTGTTTCCCATCTCGTGGGCGATGCCTGCCGAGACGGTTCCCAGCCCCGCCATGGCAGCCTCCTCCGCAAGCCTCTGCTGCAGCATCCTGAACTG
>DIAQ01000113.1:1424-5099 GCA_002414865.1 candidate division Hyd24-12 bacterium UBA5074
TCCGGTGCCGCGCCTTCCGAGGATCTCCCAGAGGCCGGCCGAAGCCGCGTTCCTGTCCCGGGGGAACGCCCCGCCCACATCGTCGGAGACCAGCCCGAAAAGCGCAGCTGCGCTGGGGTTGAAGAGCCTCAGTATCCCATCTCCGTCCAGCGCGAGCAGCGCGGAAGAGATGCCGGCTATGACGGCGGCGGACCTTTCCTCCGCAACGTCGGCCCGCCTTTCCGCAACACCCTTCAGCCTGGCCAGCTCTGCATCCCTCTCCGACAGGTTGCGCACGAGCTGCCCGAACGAAGCCCGGGCCGCGGCGGGCGAAGTGGGTGATCCGAGATGCCTGTCGGCGTCCGCGAGTATCCCTCTGAGCGGGCCTGTGACGCTCCTCGACACGAATGCCGGAGTCATGGCGGAGAGCAGCACCAGGAAGAGGGCCAGGATGGCAAGGCCTATGAACAGGATGAGATGGATCGGCCTGCGGGCCGGGGGCTCCACTACGACCGAGGTCATCCCGCCCGGCACGGGAGCGGCTACCCATCCCGATGCCACGAGCGAGTCGCGCCTCGCCTGGCCTGCGAGAACCGCATCGGAGATGTCGCCGGACAGGAGGAGCGGCTCGGCGGCGCTCTCCAGCGCCGGTTCGGACGGACCACCTGCGATCTGCTCCGCCATCTCCGCCGTCAGAAGCGCGATCCTGGCCCTCCTCTGGCCTTCCAGATCGTCACCCAGGAGAAGGGTCAGCACGAGCGCCACGAGGGAAGCTGCGGCGGCGGCACCGAGGGCCAGGCCGAGCAGCACCTCGATTCCCATTGCGTAGGAGCCGGCGGGTCTCCTCATCCGTCGGCGCGCCCCCCTCCTCCGGCGCTCCTCCACTTCAGGAAGTCGATGAGTCCCAGCATGAACTCCCTCCTGCCGTGCACGGCCGCAGAGGCGGCATGGAGTGGCAGCCAGAGCATCGTCTCGATCCTGTCGCGCATGCTGGAATGATGAATACTCATATATACGAACCGGTTGCGTTCTCTCAGCCTCTCCGAGGACAGCGTTGTACCCATGGTGGATGCATGGTGGTGCAGGACTCCGGGACCGGTTGACCTGACGATCCTCCATCCTCTCGCGGCCGCCCTGCTCCCGAGATCGGCATCCTCCCAGTAGACCGGTGCGAATCGGGTATCGAGGCCGCCCAGTTCCTCCCACGAGGCCCTTCTGAACAATGCGCAGCCGCCGCAAGGATATGGGCAGCCCCGCCCCTGGGCGGAAGTGCGCGCGAGGCCGTGCCTGAAGCTCACGCGCATCAGGCCTTCATCTCCGAAGCCGGCCCTCCTGACCTCGGGGACGGCGGCCCAGGCATCCGGCCCGCCATCGTCGAGGGTCGAGCGGAGTGCGTCGAAGGCTCCGGGGCAGGGCGAGATGTCGTTGTTCAGGAGAAGCACCAGATCCCCGCCGGCCTTCGAGAAACCCAGGTTGACCGCGTGGCAGAACCCGGGAGGACCGTCCCGCCTTATGAACTCCACATCCGGGAACAGCCCTGGTCCTTCGGCGGAAGTGCCGTCCGAGGAGCCGTCGTCGACGACGACGAGCCTGACTCCACCCAGCTCGCGCAGCATCCCGCCCAGATGCCTCCTCAGAAGCTCCAATCCGTTCCTGGAAGGGATGACGGCGGACATGAGGCTCATCTCAGGACGATCCTGTCCAGGAAGATCCCCTGGTCGGGGTCCGTTGCGAAGGGCGGTCCGTCGGCCCTGAGGAGGAGTGTCCTACCAGGACCCGGCTCCAGCTCGACCTCGACGGTCTCCTCCAGGAGGTCGCCTGCAGCGACCCTGCGGACAACACGCCCGCCCCTCACCTCGCCCACCCAGGGAGGCAGGGGTGCCGGGACCGCCAGCGGATGGACGAGCGTATCCACGGAGCCGCAGGTGATCCTGAGCCCGAAGTCTCCCGAAGGATCGCCTCTCAGAGTGATCGATGCCGTCCCCCAGGCGTCTGTCGCGGGAACGGGCAGGATGACTGCATCCATCCCGTTCGAGAGCCTCAGCAGCCTCTCCCTGGAATCAGTCCAGGCATTCCGAAGCATCGGGTCGTCGGATTCCGGATACAACCCGCAGCCTATCCTGAAGTCCGCCGCGAGATCCTCCGCTTCATAGACTCCGGCGGTCATTGCGCGCGACGCGAAGGAAGCCGCCATGAAGGCCGCCGCAAGCAGGTAGGCGACAGCCCGGCCGTTCCTCCGGTGTACCAGCACGAAGGCGGCCGCGGCAACCCCCAGCCAGGCAAGAGCCACCAGGGCGTCGGGGCGGACTGAGGACGGGAGCGCCGCCTGGAGCCCGGGACCTCCGAGCCGGGCGACCATCGAGATGAAGACATCCGTGCCGTCCATGTGGTTGAAGCGGACCGCGGGGATGGCCATGGACAGCGCAGTGGCGACCGCGGAGAGCGCGAGCACGGGCCTGGATCCCCTTGCCGCGAAAGCGGCGCATCCGACGAGGAAGGGAATCAGGGGGACGAACAGCCTGCCTGTCGGGGTCGGGCTGCTGTGCCAGAAGTCCGGGAGCCAGACGAAGAGGGCGATCGTGTAGAGGGCCGAGGCCCAGGCCAGCGCCCTGAAGGCTTCAGGAGCCCGGCGCCGGAATGCGGCCGCACCGGCCGGGACGACGAGGAGCCACGGGGCTCTCCACAACAGGCCCGCCTCTGAATCGAAGAGAGCCCAGAAGGGCGCCGATATCATCATGCCGGCTTCGGCCGCGGTCCTGTAGAGGAGTGTGCGGAGGAATTCCAGGTTGCCGTATCTGATCCAGAAGAGGCGCCCTCCGAGAGCGAACCTGTCGGCCACCAGGACTGCCGTCACCGCTGCGACCGTCAGGAGGACAGCCGGGACCAGCTTCTTCCTGCCGCTCGACAGCACGGCCGCCGCAACGAGCCCCGCCCCGGCCGGGGCATATCTGGTCTTGAGGGCGGTCAGCGCCAGAGCGAGGATGAGCGAGACGGCGATGCGCCTCCTCTTCCCGGCGGCGAGAGCACCGGCGGCCACCAGGCCGGCTGCCGCCCAGTCCGGATAGGCCAGGCCCAGGATGCCCGCTCCGGGGAGCAGGAGCATCCCGAGGGCGGCCCATCCTCCGGGGTCGGGAGCGTGCGCCTTCGCCAGGACCTTCAGGATCAGCAGGCCGGAGATCCCCGAGACGATCAGGCACAGAATCCGGATCCCCGCCGATCCGAGCAGCAGCCCGGGCGAGATCAGGAGCGCGAAGAGCGGCAGGTGATGGCTTATGCCGCCCAGGTCGCCATGCTCGGGCTCGACGGCCGAATTGGGATCGAGCTGCCGCAGGTTGTTCGTCGTGTTCAGATCGCCGTCCACCCAGATGCTCTCGCCCAGAGCGGCGTTATACGGCTCGTCCCCGGTGAACGGGACCATCAGGATGATGATCGGCGCGAACGGCAGCAGTGCCCTGGCCATCCCGAATCTCCCACGAGCCGCGGATATGCAGGACGGGATGCAGCAGGCGGCCAGCGAGACCCTGCAGATCACGAAGGCGAGTCCCCCGACCTGCCAGAGCAGGGAGGCGATGGTGAACACGGCGATGCAGACCTGCCCGGCCCGGCCAGGCCCCCGGGAGGGGCTGGCGACCCCGGCCAGCAGGACGCACAGGGGCAGCAGCCTTCCCTCGATGCCCGGAGAAGGCATCCCGAGGA
>DIAQ01000113.1:5439-6369 GCA_002414865.1 candidate division Hyd24-12 bacterium UBA5074
GCGGACCTCACTCGAGAACTCCCGGCAGGCAGTAGGCCGGCCCGACATGGATGACGGGGTGTTCCAGGGGCTCGAAGGGCCTCAGGAGGATGAACTCGGCGAAGTCCCCCGAACCGTCGACGAGAAGAGTATCCCTGCCGGGCATGACGGGCATTGCCCCGCAGTCGGTCATGATCATCCCCAGAGGCAGGGAATCGAGCACCCCTCCGCCTTCGACGACCACACCGATCTCCGTTCCGATGATTCCGGGCAGCCTCATGAGCAGACGCGGGGACGAGAGGTCGAGGTTCATCGTGCCGGGCCACTCCTCGCCCGCAGGGCCGAAGCGCTCCGGGAGGATCCCCTCCACCTGCCGGTCGCTTCCGGGCATGCCGAAGAGGGCGATCGCAGCCGCGGCGAGCGCGGCCATCAGGGGTATCCTGACGGCCCTTCCTCGCACCGGGAGGCATGCGAGCGCGGCCACCAGCAACGGGACGACGCCGACCGGCGATCCCTCCTGAGCCGAGAGAGCCGCGGCCACCAGTCCGCACGCCCTCTCCGGGAAGCCCTCCCCCGCCAGGGTCATGAGCAGCCCGGCAGAGAATGCGAGCAGGGCGCGGCCGGTCACTTCCGAGCACATTGCGGCGACCGCAAGGATGGAAACCGCCGCCGCCGTCCATGGGCTGCGGCAGAATGTCAGGGCTGCGGCCAGGATGCCGAGGGAGGCCGACAGCGTCCCGGCACTGATGCCGAACAAGGCCATCCCCGCCGCCGAGAGAACGAGCGCGGGCAGGAGGTCGAGCAGCCTGCGCCGGGATCCGCTATTCAAGGCCTGCCTCCAGAAGCTCTATCACAGGGGCATCCTCCCGGTCGTCGCATGCGATGTAGAAGCGTCCCGACGGCATGTCGGCCTCGATCCTGCATGGCTCCGGGCCTGCGACGAAGGCGCCT
>DIAQ01000072.1:0-33180 GCA_002414865.1 candidate division Hyd24-12 bacterium UBA5074
AGCATGTCGCAGAAGACAGGGGTGATGCCCTGCCACTGGAGGGCGTGCGCCGTGGCTATGAAGGTGAACGAGGGGAGGATGACCTCGCCCTGGAGATCGAGGGCTCTGTAGGCCAGTTCGAGGGCGATCGTTCCGTTGCAGACCGGAAGGCAGTGTCTGACTCCGAGGAGGGCCTCCAGCTTTTCCTGGAACTCCCTGACCAGGGGCCCGTAGTTGGTGAACCAGCGGCTTTCCATCATGCGGCCGACCAGGGCGGAAAAGCGTGCCGCGTCGGGCAGGTTGGGCCTGCCGACGTGCATCGGCTCCCTGAACAAAGGCTCGCCCCCGAGAACCGCCAGCTTCCTGCTCATCCTCCTCCAGTCTCCGCCGCATTATCGCTCGGGCCGGGCGAAGCTGCAATTTCACCCCCCGCCCTCCGTGCGAGTGCCGCCGCATAGAGATTCATGTGCCTCGACACGTAATCTCCGATGGAATACGCGGCCAGGGCCTTTTCACGGCATCTCGCGGAGCGGGCCGCGAGCCGCTGCCTGTCGGAGGCCAGCCTGGCCACCAGCGATGCGTACTCCCCCGCATCCCCGGCGGGGGAGGAAGCTCCCGCATCCGGGCAGAATGTCACCTCGGGGAGCGCGGTTCCCTCGGTGACGACGGGAGGGGTGCCGCAGGCCATGGCCTCGACGGCGGTCAGCCCGAACGATTCCTGGAGCGAGGGCATGAGGAGGAGGTCCGCGGCTGCCAGGGCGGCGGCGAAGTCCGCAGAGCTCGAGAGCCATCCCAGGGGCATCAGCCGGTACCTGCCTGCGAGATCAGTGAATCCGCATGCATCCCCGGCCACCAGGAGGACCGTCCCCGGAGGCGCTTCGAGGGTTTCCAGGGCGGAATGCAGAAAGGCCATGCCTTTGAACGAGTCCTTCGCCGGGTCCACTCCCCGGAGGACCAGGACAAGGTCCTCAGGGCCGATGCCGCAGGCCTCCCTGAAGCCGGAGGCCGCCCCGGGCCTGAAGACCCCGGGGTCGATGCCGAACGGGATCACCGTGCGCCGCAGGGCTTGCGTCAGAGGGCTCCCGGCAAGGCGGCGCTCCATCCATGCAGACGCGGCCACCATGTCGACGTCGAGCCCGGACAGGGCCCTCCGCTTTCTCTCCCACAGGAGGCGCGGCGTCAGCCTCCTGAAGGGCGATCCGCCCCTCGGGTGGGGGCAGCTCCTGCGGCAGCCGGTCCTCCATGCCCCGCATTCGAACGGGTGCACGCACATGCCGGTACAGGCCCACGAGTCGTGCGCGGTCCACACGAGAGGGCGCCTGCCGCTCAGCGCGGGCAGCGACCGGATGCTGAAGAAGGGCCCGATGTGGATCAGATGCAGATGCACCACGTCGGCCCACCCGAACGCCTCCGAGGAGGCCAGGTCGGATCCTGCGGTCCCCAGCAGCCCGTCGAGGCCAAGAACCCTGTCGAGCCTGCGGAGAAGCCTGGCGCCGGGCCGCCCGGGAGAACTCCCGATGCAGGAGACGGAAGGATGCCCCGAGCTTTTCGAGATGACGGCCATCCTCATCTCCACGCCCTGCGGAGCCCTCTGCATCATGTCGAAGCCGTTGAAGCGCTCTCCCGGGGTGTCGGTCCAGGAGACGTGGAGGACCCGCATGGGCTTCATCCCAGGCTCAGCGCCCTCCTGTACGCCCGGCCGGATTCCTCCGGCGAGAAGTCCCTCCTGCCGCACTCCCCCGCCCTGGCGGCCGATGAGGCTCCATCCGCCGCCAGCCCTGCCAGAGCGTTCCGCAGAACGGCTGCATCGAGCCCGTCCACGAGCGCCCCGCAGCGGTTGGATGAGAAATACCGTCCCACGAAGCAGTCCCCCGGCACGTGCGCCAGGACCGGCCTGCCGGATACGAGGTACTCGCCCATCTTGGCCGGGGAGGCTGTTCTCACCACTCCCGAGCAGGCGCGGTCGAAGCCGAGCGGGAGGTAGAGGATGTCCGCTTCCGCGACGGCCCGGAGCAGCCCTTCTGTTCCCGTGCGGCCCCGCAGGACCGCCCTGGACGGATCCAGCCCCAGCCGCAGCAGGTCTTCCGCGGACTGTGAGGTGAACAGCTCCAGCCTGATCCCCGGGCCCGGGAGCCCGGGGACTTCCATCAGGCACGAGAAGCAGTCGCGGTTTACCGTGTATATCGAGCCGGCGAAGACGATGCGCAGAGGCTCCCCCGCCGTGCGGCCGGACCTGCCCGGCAGGGCCTCCCACTCCGGGCCGAAGGGATTGCGGACCACCTCGCACGACGCGCCGTGCCTGGAGGCCAGGTCGGCAGCCATCAGCTCGTTGGTGACGATGTTCGTCCTCGCCCCGGCGAGCAGCCGCCCCTCGGCCACGCGCGCTGCCGCGGCGAACCTCGTCCCCGACCACTGGGCCGCGTACTCGTCGAAGATGTGGTTGATGAGGGGGATCCCCGTCGCGGAAGCAGCCGCGGCGGCGGCGGGCAGATCGAAGACGTCGCCGGTGCAGGCGATGACCGAGTCGGCTTCCCGTTTCCGCAGGAGGATGGACAGCCTCCGACCGCGGAGGAGCCTCCGGAAGGCGAATTCCGCGAATGCGGGAACCCTGCGCAGGGCCGGTTCCGGCGGCATCTGCTCGAATGCGTATGGGAGATCCGCCGGAGGCCTCGAGGAGGAGGTGCGCGGGCTGCCGACCAGGAGGATCTCCGAGGGATCGAGCGCGCCCAGCAGCCTGCCGAGGATCACCGACTGGCCCGAGGGCATCCACGGGGCTGCATGGCTGAGAACCGCTTTCAGGGGCACCCGTCAGCCCTCCCCGCCCCGCCGGCCGCCTCTGCGCAGGAGTCCCCTCGAGAACGCGGTGAGCGGGTGTGCTAACCTCCTGAACGCCGACCACCCCTTCCCGGGGGCGCGTCCCGCGATCCGGAGCGCGGTCTGGATGCAGACGATCCTCCGGAAGGCTTCGACTGTCGCAGCCGCATCATCGGAGGGGATCGCCGCCACGAGGTTGACGGGCCTGCCTGGGCGGAGCGAGCGCGTGGTTATGGAACCCTCGAGATCCGTATAGAAGAACACCTTGCGAGGCAGGAAGTCGTATGTCTCCTCGCCGATGTCGCAGATCACATGGTGCCGGTTGACCCCCGCGGGCTCGCGGTAGGGCGTGGAGATGATCGCGATCCGTGTGAAGACCAGCCGGCGCACGATGTCCATCCCGTCCGGGATGTGCTCCACGACCTCGTTGGAGACGACATAGTCCCAGGCGGTTCCGTCGCCGGGCCTCGTGCAGCCTGCCGCGTCCCGCACCTCGAAGGAGATGTTCCCGGCGGAGTAGTGCCCGCGCGCGTACTCGACGGCTTCGGGCGAGGAGTCGCAGGCGGAGACCGTCGCACCCGGGAGGTCCGACAGTATCCTGCTGCCGTATCCGGTGCCGCATCCGAGGTCGAGTATACGGACCGGAGCCGGCGCTCCTGCCGCCTGACGCCTCCCGAGGTCGGACGCTATGAGCCTGCGGCAGAAATCGTACCTGGCGACGTGCCGCCTGACCTCCGCAGCATCGTGGGAGTGGCCGGGCACCAGGCGGTGTCCGTCGTCTGCAACCCGGTCCTCGAAATCGCCCGGGGGCCGCATCTAGTGGCTTCCATCGATGCGGGCCGTGCTCCATTCGAAGCGGGGCCTGACGACGCCGTCCATCCCGCCGGTGTAGTCCCCCCGGGCCGAGCCTTCGGTCTCGTGGACGGTGAAACCCAGAACCTCGTCCTCCCTGAACGACCAGGAGTAGCCGTCCCCCCAGATCATCAGCGAGATCGAGAATCTCCCGTCGGGGAAGAAATCCCCCGGGACCCTGCAGACGCTCCTGAAGAGGCCTTCGGGACGGGGCCTGTCGTGCCATCCGGCATCGGAGTTGCTGATCGACCCCAGGATGCACTCCCCGTCCGGGCCGAAGATCATGGCGGTGACGCCGAGCCTCGCGCCCTCGCGGAGGTTCAGGTAGTCGACCTCGATGTCGAAACCGTCGCGGCTGTCGATGTCGGCGGTCACGGAGCCGTCGGCCCCCCTGATCCTCGCCGCAGCCAGCCTTGCGCGCCCGTCGCCGGGAGCCCTGGCCGGATCGGGCCATGACCTCTCCGCGGACCAGGAGGTATCGTCGTGCTGATAGGCCTTCACGACCTCCAGCACCCCTCCGAAGGCTGCGCCCTCACCTTCCTCCAGGAGGAGGGCCATATTACACAATTTCTTTACGGCTATCATGTTATGGCTCACGAACAGGACGGTCCGGCCCTCGCGGGAGACCTCGCCCATCTTCCCGAGGCATTTCTGCTGGAAGCGGGCGTCGCCCACCGCCAGAACCTCGTCGACCAGCAGGATCGAGGGCTCGAGATGCGCCGCCACTGCAAAGGCCAGCCTGACGTACATCCCGCTCGAGTAGCGCTTGACCGGGGTGTCCAGGAAACGCTCGACCTCGGCGAACTGGACGATAGTATCGAACTTGCTCCTGATCTCCGCCCTCTTCATGCCGAGGATGGCTCCGTTCAGGAAGATGTTCTCCCTCCCGGTCAGCTCGGGGTGGAATCCCGTACCGACCTCCAGGAGGGAGCCGACCCTCCCCCTGAGCTCCACCCTCCCCGTCGTGGGGGGGGTGATCCTGGTGAGTATCTTGAGAAGCGTGCTCTTGCCCGCTCCGTTGCGCCCGATGACAGCCAGCGCGGTGCCCTGCCCGATCTCGAAGCTCAGGTCGCGAAGCGCCCAGATCTCGCTCGCGGCGGACCTGTCTCGGGCCGCCGGCGCGGCACGGCGGACGAGGGTGGCGAGGTCCTCTCGCAGGGTGCGGTACCCGGTGCCCCGGGTTCCCAGCCTGTACCTCTTCCCGAGCGACTCGACCCTGACTGCGGGTTCGCTCATCCCCGGGCCTCCGAGCTGAGGACCGTCGTGGACCTGCTCTCAGACGACATCCGCAAACGACCTCTCGACGCGCCTGAAGTAGAGGTATCCCCCGGCCAGGAGCAGGAGGCTCGCGGCGGAGGATACCAGGAACTCGATGCCCGGCGGAGCGCCGCCCACAAGGGCCCATCGGAAGCCCTGGATGACTCCGGCCATGGGGTTGATCGCATAGACCATCCGCCAGGGGCCTCCGGGTATGTAGGAGGCCGAGTAGGCCACAGGAGAGGCGTACATCCAGATCTGGGTGATGAAGGGAAGGGCGTGCTGCACGTCGCGGTACCGGACGTTCAGGGCGGAGAGCCAGAGGCTCACTGCGAGGGCCGCGACCAGCGCGGCGAGGGTGAAGAGGGGCAGTGCGAGGATCGCCCACGAGGGGGGCACGCCGTAGAAGACCATCAGGCCGGCCATCAGCACGATGGAGATGAGGAAGTCGAAGAGGCAGGCGCCCACTGCTGCGAGCGGTATGACCAGCCTCGGGAAATAGACCTTGGTCATCAGGTTGGCGTTTCCCACCAGGCTGCCGCCCGCCCTCTGCAGGGCGCCGGCGAAGAGCTGCCACGGCAGAAGGGCGGCAAGGCTGAAGAGCGGGTAGGGCACGCCTTCCGAATCGAGCCCTGCGAGCCTTCCGAAAACGACGCTGAAGACGATCATTGTCAGCAGCGGCTGCAGCACCGCCCAGGACACTCCCAGCAGCGCCTGCTTGTACCTGACCTTGATGTCGCGCCACGTCAGGAACAGGAGCAGCTCGGAATGTCCGGCAAGCTCTCCGAGGCCCGAGGATCGGCCCCGCGGCGTGATGACCGAGATGTCCGGGCCCTGGGCTCGCGATCCTGCGCCTGTCTTCATGCTGCACATTCCCGGGTGATCGTGGAGGGAACCTACCCGTGTCGAAGATACGTCCCCGCATCGCCATTCTCAAGCGGATGATCGCTGGAGCGTCTCCTGCGCCTGCGCCGAGCTTGACCCGGGGCCGGACGCAGGATAAGCTTCGATGAGCACGACGAGACAGGGGGCTGTACGCTGAAAGTCGGCTTCTACCACAATCTCCCAACGGGCGGCGGCATCCGCGTCGCCTCGCAGCAGCTCGGGTGCCTGGCCGACAGGTTCACCTGGAGCGTGCACGCTCCGGAGGGCTCGGCCCCCTTCGCCCCCGACCCCGGGATCCCGGTCAGGATCTGGCCCTTCGCGCTGGGCAACCGCTTCACCGGAGCGCGCAGGCTGCTTTCTCCCGTCCTCCTCTACTTCAAGCTGGCCGGGCTCGTCAGGGTGTCCCGCAGCATCGGCCGGGCAATCGACGCCGAGGGCTGCTCCGCCGCGCTGGTGCACCCCTCGATGATCCTCTACGCCCCTCCGGTCCTGCCCGCCATGAGGACCCCGGCGGTCTTCTACTCGCACGAGCATCCCAGGCACCTCTACGAGCCCGGCATAACCAAGACCCCGAGCCCTCTGACGGAGCTGACCGTGCTGCCGCTCCGACTCGTGGAGCGCAGGATGGACAGGAGGGACCTGGCCTCGGCGAGCATCCACGCCTGCAACTCCGACTACGTGGCGGGCTGGATCGAGCGCATCTACGGAAGGAGGCCCGTGGTTGTCCGCCCCGGGATAGACTCCTCCGTCTTCACACCCGGGCATCCGGGCCGGATCGAGGGTTACGCCCTCTCCGTGGGGGCGCTGACCAGCCTCAAGGGACACGACATGGCGATCCGGGCGCTGGCCCTGGTCTCCCCGTCGCTGCGGCCGAGGCTGGTCATCCAGGCGGACAGGGGGCACGGGGCCGTCGCGAAGAGGCTCGAAGTCCTCGCCGCGGCCCTGGGCGTCTCGATCGAGTTCCGCCATTCCAGCTCGCTCGAGTCCATAGTCGAAACGTACAGGCAGGCCTCCCTCGTTATCTGCGCGCAGCAGGCCGAGCCGTACGGCCTCGTCCCGCTCGAGGCGATGGCGTGCGGCAAGCCCGTGATAGCGGTGAACGAGGGCGGATTCCCCGAGAATGTGGAGGACGGGATCACCGGCCTGCTGGTCAGGCGCGATCCCCCCGGGATGGCCGCGGCAGTCGCGAGAGTGCTGTCCGACAGGCTCCTGGCGGAGTCCCTCGGCTCCCGCGGCAGGGAGTTCGTGTCCGGGGAGAGGACGATCACAGCGCACACGGAAGCTATCGCCGGGCTGATAGAGAAGGCGGCGTCCCTGTGAAACGGCACTTCGCCTGAAGATCTGCGTATTCCACAACCTGCCATCTGGAGGCGGGATACGGGCCCTCTCCGGGATGCTGGCCCACCTCCCTGCAGGTCACGAGGTCGAGGTGCACTGCCTCGAGGGCTCGGCCCCCCTCGAAGGCGCGCCGGGGATCCCGGTCGAGATGCACCCGTTCGGAGGCAGCGCGCGCCCCGGGGGCTTCAGGAGGCTCCTGCTACCGCTCACGGCCTCGTCGCGCCTCGACCTGCTCGACTGCGCATGCAGGAGGGTGGCGGAGGCGATGGAGTCCGGGCAGCCCGATACCGTCATCGCCTTCAACTCGATGTACCTCGCCGCGCCTCCAGTCCTGAGGCACCTCGCGGCTCCCGGCTCCTATTTCTGCTACGAGTACCCGAGGCACATCTACGAGCCCCACACCATCAGGCGCACGGGCCATCCCCTGCTGGAGCTCATGCTCACACCCCTCTCCCGCAGGGAGAAGGTCATGGACCGGGCCTCGACCCTCTCGGCCGGCAGCATCCTCTGCCTGTCCTCCTACATGCAGGCAAGGCTGAAGGAGATCTACGGCAGGGAGGCGTCCGTCGTCAGGCCGGGGGTGGATGGCGGCTTCTTCCGCCCTGCGTCTGCCGGCGGGGGGGGAGGCTTCGGTCTGTCCGTGGGGGCGTTATGGCCGTACAAGGGACACGAGCTCTCGCTCCGGGCGGCGGCCGCGGCGGGGCTCCACCATTTCGTGGTGGTGGCCGACAGGGAGTTTCCCGGGTACAGGAGGCGGCTGCAGGACCTCGCCCGCAGGCTGGGAGTCAGGCTGCTCGTGCTCCAGAGGCTCTCCGACCCCGAGCTGCGGCAGCTCTACCGCGATGCCGCGGTTGTCCTGTGCTGCCAGAAGGACGAGCCCTACGGCCTTGTCCCGCTCGAAGCCATGGCCTGCGGCGCCCCTGTCGTGGCGGTGGCGGAGGGCGGCTTCCCCGAGAACATCGAGGACGGGGTGACCGGGATACTCGTCCCGAGGGACGAAGGCGCCGCCTCGGCTGCTGTCTCCAGGCTCCTGGCGGACAGGGGGGCCGCACGGTCGATGGGCGTGAAGGCCCGCGAATGGGTGATCTCCGAGCGCTCGCAGGAGGCGGGGGCCGCAGCCCTGGCGGCTGCGCTGGCCGGGATCACCGTCTCCTGAAGGTCGCCCCCATCCTGCCTGAGAACCCGTCGAAGACGGCCTTCCACATCCAGTAGACCAGTCCGCCCTTGCGGCGCAGCGGATAGATGAGCGTCTTGGCACCCGCCGCGCTCAGGATGTATGCGCAGAAGACCGTGAAGTCCCTGCGCCCGAGAAGGGACTTCGCGAGCGCGATCCTGTTGCGCAGGGTGTAGTAGACGGCGAAGGGCGAGAGCACCCCTCCCGCGCTGACCGAGACGTGGTGGAAGACCTCGGCGCCCGGGATCAGCCATATCTCGCCTCCGGCCTCTATCGCCCGGATTGAGAGATCGGCGTCCTCGTAGTACATGAAGAACTCTTCGCGATAGCCTCCGAGCGAGCGGTAGAGCGCGGTCCTCGTCATCGTGGCGCAGCCCGTGGAGAAGACCGTCGGCTCCGGAGACGCGGGGAGGCTGGACCTGAGGGGCCAGCGTCTCTGGTCGAAGATCATCCTGCGGGGCACGAACGCTCCGCCGGCGCTCCAGACCGAATCGGGCTGGGACGCGAAGTAGACGGCGGGGGTCGCGATGGCGCAGGCTGGGTGCTCCTCCATGAAGGACAACAGCTTCGAGATGGTGTCCGGCCTGACCGTGGCGTCGTTGTTCAGGATGAACGTGTACGGGGCCTCGCCGGGCTCCATGAGGTCGAACGCGCGGTTGTTGCCGCCGGCGAACCCGGTGTTCTCGCGCAGGGCCTTGAACCTCAGCCCGGGGTGGTCGGAGAGCCAGGGGGGCGGGGGAGTGCGGCTGTCGTTGTCCACCAGGAGGGGCAGCACCTCGACACCCTCCGACTTCTCGATCGAGTCGAGGCAATTGCGCGTGTGATCCCACTGGTCGCGGTTGATCAGGAGAACGGCAACCTTCATCTTCTCCCCTCCTCAAGCCCGGAAGATAACCCGGGACATGGCCGCGTACAGGCCGGGCTCCGACCGGCTTTGCCCCTTCGCCGCCCCCGGGTGTATTGTTCGATCCTGTTGTCCCGGGAATCGGTGCGCTCAAAACCAAGAGGTGATCCTAGTCTGATGAAAGCCCTGATAACCGGAGGAGCCGGCTTCATCGGTTCCCACCTTGCGGATCTCCTGCTTTCCAGAGGCTATTCGGTCAGGGCGCTGGACGTCCTCGACGAGCAGGTCCACGGGCCGGGGAAGACGCGCCCCGCCTATCTCGATCCCGAGGTGGAGCTGGTGGTCGGGGATGTCCGGGACGGCTCGGCCGTCTCATCCGCCCTGGAAGGCTGCGACATCCTCGTCCATTTCGCGGCCGCCGTGGGCGTCGGGCAGTCGATGTACCAGATCGAGCGATACACGTCCATCAACTCGCTCGGTGCCGCCGTGGTGCTCGAGCAGGCTGCCAGGCGCGCGGGTTCGCTCGCGAAGATGCTCGTCGCGAGCTCCATGTCCATATACGGGGAAGGCCAGTATTCCTGCCCCTCGTGCGGCCTCGTGGCCCCGCGTCTGCGCACTCCGCGGCAGCTCTCGGCGAGGGAGTGGGAGATCAGGTGCCCCGTCTGCGGAGGCATCTGCACGCCGGTCCCCACACCCGAGACCAAGCCCCTCTATCCGACATCGATCTACGCGGTCACGAAGCGCGACCACGAGGAGATGTTCCTCGCCGTGGGCGACGCCTACTCGATACCGGTCGTGGCGATGAGGTTCTTCAATGTCTACGGGACCCGGCAGGCGCTCTCCAACCCCTATACGGGAGTGGGCGCCATCTTCGCGCAGCGGCTGCTCAACGACAGGCCTCCGGTGATCTTCGAGGACGGCGGGCAGAGTCGCGATTTCGTCCATGTCGGCGACATCGCCCGGGCATGCCTTCTCGCGCTCGAATCAGAAGCCACCGGCGAGGTCTTCAACGTGGGTACGGGAAAGCCCACCACGGTGCTCGAGATGGCGCGGGCCCTGGCGGGACGGCTGGGCAGACCCCCCGAGGTCGAGATACGGAACCAGTTCCGCGCCGGTGACATCCGCCACTGCTACGCGGACACGGCCAAGGCCGCCGGCATTCTCGGGTTCGAGGCCTCGCGGGATTTCAGCGATGGAGTGGACGAGCTCGTCGGCTGGGTGAAGACCTGCACCGCGGCCGATCTCGTGGAAAAGGCGACGGAGGAGCTGCAGCAGCGGGGGCTGGCCCGCTAGTGAGAGTCCTCCTCGACGGCAGGGCGCTGCAGCCCGAGATGGACGGCATCGGCCGCTACACATCCGCGATCTCGAGCCGGCTTCCGGCCCTGAGGCCCTCGTGGCAGTTCACGCTGGTGGTGTCCAGGGGGGCTGCCCACCACATTCCCTCGGCCCCCAACCTCTCCGTGATCGAGTCCCCGGTGCCGCGCTTCAGGCCCGGGGAGAAGAGGGGCCTCGCCGGGATCGTCGCGACCTCGAAACCCGATCTCGTCCACGGATTCTCCATGGCCGGCCCCGTGTACGACGGCATCCCTGCCACGTTCACGATTCACGATCTCATGGTGCTCGAGCTGGAGGGTTACTTCGGCCCGTCGCGAGTCCGCAATGCGTTGTTCAGAAAAGTTTTCCGAAAGCTGATCGAGCGTTCCACGGCGGCTGCGTCAGCCCTGGTGGTTCCCACCGAGTGGGTTGCCGACAGGCTCGTCGCGATGTTTCCGGGAACCGCGGGCAGGATCGCGGTCATCTACGAAGGTCAGGACCTCTTCGATCCCATGAGGTCCGGCGGAGGACCGCAGCGGGGGGACTTCCTGCTGTATGTCGGCAACGCACGGGCATACAAGAATATCCCGAATCTCCTCCGGGCGCTGTCGGTCGTCGCGGGCAGGGGCCTCCTGCCGCCGGTCGTGATGGTCGTGAGGAGGGACAGGGCCTTCGGAGACCTCTCGAAAGCCATCTCGGCCGCGGGGCTTTCGGGAAGGATCGAAGTCCTCTCCGCGGTCCCGGAGGAAAAGCTGCGCGAGCTCTACTCGACCTGCCTCGCGTTCGTCTCGCCTTCGCTCAGCGAGGGCTTCGGCCTACCGGTTCTGGAGGCCATGGCCGCGGGTGCCCCCGTTCTGGCCAGCAGGGGCACGGCGCTGGAGGAAGTGGCCGGCGACGGAGCCCTGCTGGTGGATCCCCGTGACCCGGAGGCGATCGCCGCAGGGGTGGCGGAGCTCTGCGGAAGCGCGGAGATGCGCTCCGAGCTCTCGGCAAAGGCTTCGGCAAGGTCGATACTCTTCAGCTGGGAAGCCGCCTCGGCGCAAATAGCAGACATGCTGGAAGGAGTCCTCACGAGATGAAAGTAGCCGTCATCAACGCACCCTTCATGAACGGCAGGTTCTCGAGGCCTTCGCGCTCACCCGCGATCAACAAGAGCGGCACGCTGTACTGGCCGTTCTGGCTCTCCTTCGGCGTCGGATCCCTGGAGGCCGCAGGCCACGAGGTCCTGTTCCTCGACTGCCCGGCCGACAGCATCGACGAGAAGACCCTGGCGGCGCGGGTCCGGGACTTCGATCCCGGCATGATCGTGCTCGACACCTCGACGCCCTCCGCCTACAACGACCTCGCCATCGCCAGCGCACTCGGCCTCGAGTGCCCACGGGCGAAGGTCGTCATGGTGGGCACTTTCGCGAGCGCGCTGCCCGAGCTGTGCATCAGGCTCGCCCCGAGGGTCGACGCCGTGGCGGTCAGCGAGTACGACGCCACCCTGGTCGACGCGGCCGCCTCGGTCGACGATCTGACGAAGGTGGCCGGCATGGTCGTGAACCGGGAAGGGGAGCTCGTGACCACTCCGGTCCGCGAGCCCATCCAGGATCTCGACTCCCTCCCCTTCCTCGCGGATGTCTACAGGAAGCACCTCCGGCCCGAGAACTACTTCTACGCAGCTTCCCGGTATCCGTGCATCCAGATGATCACCAGCCGCGGCTGCCCGTACAGATGCTCCTACTGCCTCTGGCCGCAGGTCCTTCACAAGGGTCGGTACCGCACCCGGTCCCCTGAGAACGTGGCCCGGGAATTCCAGCTCTTCAGGGAGTATTTCCCGCAGGTCCAGGAGGTCGTCATCGAGGACGATACATTCTCCGCGGACAGCAGGAGGGTCGAGGATGTCTCGGACGCCCTGATCAGGACGGGCAACAGGCTGCCCTGGACGGCAAACGTCAGGGCCACCGTATCGTCCGAGGCACTCTCCAAGATGAAGGCTGCGGGATGCCGGCTGGTCATCGTGGGATACGAGTCCGGCAGCCAGGAGATCCTGAACCGCGTCACCAAGGGGACGACGGTTGAGCAGAACCTGGACTTCGCGAAGAGGGCCCGCAAGGCGGGGGTGATGGTCCACGGCTGCTTCATGGCCGGCAACCCGGGAGAGACCCGGGAGACCCTCGAGATGACCCTGCGCATGGCCATCCGGCTCGATCCGGACACCGCCCAGTTCTTCCCCATCATGGCCTACCCCGGCACCAGGCTCTATGACGAGTTCAAGCGGGACGGCAGGCTGCGCACCGAGGACTACTCGCAATGGGTGACGCCGGAAGGCCTGCACAACAGCGTGGTCGACCTTCCCGGGCTCGACGCCGAGGACCTTGTCGAGTGGTGCAACTCGGCCAGGAGGCGCTTCTACCTGAGACCGTCCTATCTGGTGGCGAAGGGCCTGCAGACCCTCAGGCACCCGACGACGGAAGGCCGCAGGACCCTGAGGGCGTTCCGCACCTTCAGGAAGTACCTCTTCCGGAGATAGGGGCCTCTGTGGTCGCCCTGTTCTGGGTCTGCGCCATGCTTCTGCTGCTCAACTGGGCGATCTATCCCCTCGCCCTGTATTTGATGTCGCGCTTCGTAAGGCAACCCGTCTTCCGGGATCCGGAGACCTGGCCTCCGGTCAGCGTCCTCATCTCCGCGAGGAACGAGGAGGCATTCATCGCCGCGCGGCTCTCGAACCTCCTAGAATCTGACTACGCGGGCCCTCTGGAGATACTCGTCGGCTCGGACGTCTCGGAGGACGCGACGGACTCCATCGTCAGTGGGTTCTCCGCCGACAACAGGGTCATGCTGTTCCGCAGCGAAGGCCGCGTGGGCAAGTCGCACATGCTGCAGCTCCTCGCGGAGAGGGCCTCCGGTGAGATATTCGTCTTCACGGACGGCGACACCATCTTCAGACCCGACACGCTGACCGAGCTCGTACGCCCCTTCACGGACCCCGCGGTGGGCATGGTGGACGGCAACCGCCGCAACAGCCTCGAAGACGAGACCTGCGAGAGCGTCTACTGGAAATACGAAAAATGGATACGGGCACAGCTCAGCCGGCTGGGGACGGTGCTGGGCGCCACAGGTGCGGTGTACGCCCTTCGCAGGTCGTCCTTCCATCCCCTCGGAATCCAGAGGTCGGACGACTTCGAGCTGGGGGTCATGGTGAGGATGACGGGCTGGCGGGCCGTCTTCAATCCCGGCGCCGTGGCGGTCGAGCCCGCCCCCGACGACTACAGGCAGTTCCAGAGGATGGCGAGGATCATCAGCTGGATGTGCAGCAGCGGTGTCATCATGTTTTTCATGGCCCTCGGAAGGGGCCGCATCGGCTTGGCCCTGCAACTCTTCGTCCACAAGTTCATCCGCTGGGTCACCGCCATCCTCCTGGTCCTGCTCACGATATCGGCAGGCGTCCTCTGGGCCATACCCTTCTACAGGATCATCTTCCTCCTGCTGACGGCATTCCACGTCCTCGCAGCGGCGGGGCTGGCCCTCCGTGATGTTCTTCCGGGCAAGCTGTTGTTTCCCTTTTATTTCTGGCTGATGAGCCTCTCCACCGCATGGGGGGTCATCAGGGCGATCGCCGGAAGGCCATCCAGGACATGGGAGCGCTCCGAGGAGATGAAGGCGTGAGGAGGACTGCCGTACTCGCCGGGATCCTGCTCGATGCGGCGGCGGTGATCCTCGCCCTCCTCCTGGCCACGTGGCTCAAGTTCGACTCGGGCCTCTTCCCCGAATCCGCCGGACCAGGATGGAACGTGATCCTGCCGGGCTGCGCGGTCTCGGTCATCTATTGGATCGGCCTCTTCGCCGTATCGGGCGGCTACACGCTGCACTGGGACAGGAGCTGGACCGACGAGCTGCGGATGGTGTTCAAGCCTGTCACGACCGGGATGCTGATCGTCGTCGCGCTCTCGTTCGCGGCCAGTCCCGGCATCTCGCCGGGCAGGTGGGCGATCGCCATCTACTTCCTGCTGATCCTGCTCCTGCTCTTCGCATCACGGGGAACCTCGAGACTGGTCGAGAGGCGCATGACCAGACGGGGCCTCCTCTGGAGGACGGCCGCGGTGGTCGGGACCGGAGCGCCCGCGCTCAAGCTCGCCACGGACCTCGCGGGAAGCTCGGCCCTCGGATACAGGATCGCCGGCTTCGTCAGGACGGGCGGCGATCATGTGGAGGCGGTCCCTCCGGAGAGGGTCCTGGGCGGGGCGGCCGAGCTGAGACTGCTGATCGAAGGGGGGCGTCTCGACGAGCTGCTCGTCTCGGAGGCCTCGAATTTCCATCAGGACATCCTTTCGCTGCTTCTGCCGGCGGCTTCTGCGGGCGTAAGCGTAAAGGTCGTCCCCGACCTGTTCGACGTCATCGCCGGCCATGTCCACAACACGCAGATCCTCGGCGAGCAGCTCATGGAGCTGGTCCCGGACAGGATGAGCTTCCTCCAGAAGCTGGCCAAGCACTCCATGGACAAGAGCGTGAGCCTCCTGGTGATGGTCTGCGGCCTTCCCGTCTGGCTCGCGGTGTCGCTCGCGATAGTGATCGACAGCAGGGGGCCGGTGTTCTACCGCCAGGAGAGGGTGGGGCGCGGGGGCAGGACCTTCAGGATCTTCAAGTTCAGGAGCATGGTCCGGGACGCGGAGAGGACCACCGGACCCGTCTGGGCGGAGCGGGATGACCCCAGGGTGACGAGGATCGGGGGATTCCTGAGGCGCACCCGCCTGGACGAGATCCCTCAGATCATCAACGTGCTGCTCGGCGAGATGTCCATCGTGGGCCCCAGGCCGGAGCGCCCCAGCTTCGTTGAGGAGCTGCGCAGGATCTACCCGTTCTACGACAAGCGCCTCACCGTGAAGCCGGGGATCACCGGCTGGGCCCAGGTGAAGCTCGAGTACGACACCTCGCTCGAGGATGTCGCCGAAAAGCTGAAGCTCGATTTCTACTACATGGAGAACATGTCCATCTTCCTCGACCTCGAGATCCTCGCCAGGACCATCGTAGTTGTCCTGACGGGGCGGGGTGCACACTGACCGACGGAGGACGCCGGGAAATGCCAGTACCGCTTCTCGACATCAACAGGCAGCACGCTCCGATGCTCGCGGACCTCAGGAGGGTTCTCGACGAGGCCCTCTCGACCTCCCGATTCATCAAGGGGCCCGCGCTGGATTCGTTCGAATCCGCCTTCACATCCTACTGCGGCACATCCAGGGCCGTCGGTTGCGCCTCCGGCACGGATGCCCTGATCCTCGCGCTGCAGGCCTGCGGAGTCGTCCCGGGAGACGAGGTCGTGACGATCCCGTTCACTTTCTTCGCGACGGCCGGCAGCATCGTCAGATGCGGAGCGGTCCCGGTGTTCGTGGACATACTGCCGGACACCTTCGACATGAGCCCCGCGGCTCTGGCAGCCTGGCTCGCGGCCAACTGCGAGAGGACGGACGGGGGAACCGTGGACAGGCGGAGCGGCGCGCGCGTGTCCGCCGTCATCCCTGTCGACCTCTTCGGGCAGATAGCCGACATGGACGCCCTCGAAGCCCTGGCGAGGGACTGGGGACTGGCGCTGGTGGAGGATGCCTGCCAGTCCGTGGGCGCCACATGGTGCGGCCGGAAGGCCGGTGCGTTCGGCCGGGTCGGATGCTTCAGCTTCTTCCCCTCCAAGAACCTGGGAGCCCTCGGCGATGCCGGGGCGCTGACCACGGACGATCAGGCGCTCGCGGACAGGCTGGTCAGGCTGCGCGAGCACGGGGGGCAGGGGTACTACCACAGCGAGGTGGGGACGAACAGCCGCATGGACGCCCTGCAGGCCGGCTTCCTCTCCGTGAAGCTTGCGCGCCTCGAGGAATGGCACGCCGGGCGCAGGCGCAATGCAGCCTTCTATGACACCGCCTTCGCAGGCATGCCCGAGGTAGTCACCCCCGTCATCGATTCCCGGGCGGGCTCCATCTACAATCAGTACACCATCCGGGCGAAGGACCGCGACGGGCTGCTCGCTCACCTCCGGGCGGCCGGAATCGGATGCGCCGTCTACTACCCGCTGCCTCTGCATCTCCAGGAGTGCTTCGCAGGCCTCGGCTGCGGCAGGGGCGATTTCCCGGCCTCGGAGCAGGCTTCCGCGGAAGTCCTGTCCCTGCCCGTCTTCGGGGAGCTCACCGAAGGCGAGCTGCGCGAAGTGGTCGATTCGGTGAAGGGGTTCTACACCGCCCGTCACCAGTGCTGAGGAGATGATCTGACGGCTTTCCTGGCGATCGTCCTGGCGGGCTGCCTGGCCGGGCTCGAGGATACGGCCGATCGCTTGTATCAGGCGGGCGCCGATCTCGACGAGACCCCTCAGTCGGGAGTCCTGATCGGCGGCGCCGCCCTGTCTGCCCTGGCGCTCTTCATCGAGCCGGATGCGGGGTGCCCGGGATTCCTGGGCGACGGCGCCGCTGACGGCGCGGCGGATATCGCCGGGCCTGCATTCGGCATCGGGGTCATGGCGGGATGCCCTGCGGCATGGGCGCTGGGTGGCATGACGGGACTCGAAGGTCTGGAGGACACCGGCAGGGACCTGACGGAGGGCCTGATACTCACCTACGGGATCGTGGGCGCGTTCAAGCTGGGTGTCGAGCGCGAGAGGCCCGACGGTTCCGACTCGATGAGCTTCCCCTCGGCCCACTCTGCGGCCGCCGCCTGCGTGGCCGCGGTCCTCTGGGAGAGGCACGGAGCAGCGGCCGGGGCGCCCGCAGCCGCCCTGGCGGCATTCGTGGCATTGTCGAGGGTCCATACCGGAAGGCATTATCCCTCGGATGTGCTGGCCGGGCTGGCGATAGGCGCGGCCTGCGGCATGGCGATCGTCGAGGAATGCGACGAGGCCTGCGACGGACCTGGCAGGGGCGTCCGCATGGGACTCGGCTTCGACGGGGAGGGCATCGGGGTGATCCTGAGATGATGAGCCGTCTGCGGAGCTTCGGCTATGCCTTCAAGGGTATCGCGGCGCTGGTCCGCACTCAGCCGAACGCCCGCATACACCTGGCCGCCACCCTTGTTGTCACGGCCCTGGGCCTTTTCCTGCGCATATCGCCGGGCGAGTGGCTCGCCGCAGCTCTCGCGACAGGCATGGTCTGGACAGCCGAGGGCTTCAACACGGCTCTCGAGCAGCTGTGTGACTTCGCCTCACCCCTCAGGGACCCGCGGATAGGCCGCATCAAGGACATCTGCGCCGCCGCCGTGCTTCTTTCGGCGGTCGCCGCACTCGCGGTGGGACTGATCATCTTCCTTCCGCGCCTGCTCCCCGGGAGCTGATCCGAGCCCCTTCGCGCACCTCTTTCGCTATAATTCTCGACGGACAGATCGATAACCAAATGCCGGGAGTTTCCAATGCTTGATCGTGAGCTGCTGAGGAACGAGTCCGAGCGCGTCCGTGAAGCTGCGGAACTGAAGAACGAGCCCTGCCTCATCGACGAATGGCTGGGTGCCGATGCCGAGCGCAGATCCCTCCTCGTGGAGATGGAGGATCTCCGCAAGCGGCGCAACGAGCTCTCCCAGACTGTCTCGACGATCAGGAAGCAGGGCGGGGACGCCTCCGCCGCAATGGAGGAATCCCGGCAGGTGGGCGAGCACATCCCGGCTCTCGAGAGGCGCGTCTCCGCCCTGGAGGCCGAGATGGAGGCCATCGAGCTCGGCTTCCCCAACATCCCCGACCCCGGCGTCCCGCGCGGGAGGGACGCGACGTCCAACGTGATAGTCAGGGAGGTCGGCGTCCCGGTTCGTCACGAGCATCCGCTCCCACACTGGGAGCTGCTCAAGGGTTTTCTTGATCCTGACGCCTCGGGGCGCATCGCCGGATCGAACTTCATCCTGTTCCGCGGTCCGCTGGCCAGGCTCCAGCGCCACCTCATCTCCTGGATGCTGGAGAGGCATTTCGCGTCCGGCATGGAGGAGATCTGGGCGCCCTTCGTGGCGCGCTCCGAGAGCATGACTGCGACCGGGCAGCTTCCGAAGCTGGGCGCCGAGATGTACAAGCTCGAGCACGACGACATGTACCTGGTCCCCACGGGAGAGGTGCCGATAACCAATCTCTACCGCGAAGCTGTGATCGACGAGGAGAGACTCCCGATCCGCCTCTGCGGATACACGCCGTGCTTCAGACGCGAGGCGGGCAGCTACGGCAAGGATACGAGGGGGCTCAACAGGGTTCACCAGTTCGAGAAGGTCGAGATGGTCCGCCTCGAGCACCCCGACCGCTCGGAGGCCGCCCTCGAGGAGATGGTCCGCTCGGCGGAGGCACTCCTCCAGGAGCTGGGCCTCGCGTACCGCGTCGTAAAGCTCTCCACGGGCGATCTCAGCTTCTCCGCCGCGATGTGCTACGACCTGGAGATCTGGTCGGCCGGGCAGGAGAAGTGGCTGGAGGTCTCGTCGGTCTCCAACTTCCGCGATTTCCAGGCGCGCCGGGGACACATCCGCTTCAGGCCGTCCGGAGGCGGCAGGCTCAGGCTGGTCCACACGCTCAACGGATCGGGGCTCGCGCTGCCGAGGCTGATCTCGGCCCTCTCGGAGGCCGCCCAGGCAGGACCCTATCCGCCACAGGTCGAAGAGTGGGCCGAAGGGCTGATCGCCAGGCTGAAGGCATAGAGGCTCCGTCCTGCCGATGCTCTACGACATGCATGTGCATACGCGCAACTCCCCGGACGCCACGCTCGGGGAATCCGACCTCGCGGACCGGGCAAAGCTGGCGCGCCTCTCGGGCATCGGCTTCGTCGCCCATGTCGATTTCCATCCGCTCGACTACTGCGTCGGCGCCTTCGATCCCGGAGCCTACGACGACTCGGTCGCGCTCGCGGTTTCCGCCTGTCCCGGCCCTCCTGCGATCCTGAAGGGAGTGGAGGTGGGTGAGCCCCACAGGTTCGCCGACAGGATAGGCAGGGCCCTTTCCGGTCGAGGCTACGACTTCGTCACGGCGGGCCTCCACTGGGTAGGCGACCTGCAGGTGCTCGATCCCGAGCCCTTCGAGCAGGAGGAGCCGCTTGCCCTCGTCGAGGGCTACTACTCCGAGCTCCTGGAGATGGCTTCCTCCGCGGATGTGGATGTGATCGCGCACATGGGCATCTTCAGGCGCGGGATGGCGCGTGCCGGGCTGGACACCACTTTCGACGAGACGAGTCTGTGGCCCGGTCTCCTCGAGAGGCTTCTGTCTACGATGATCTCGAGAGGGATCGCACTGGAGGTGAACACGTCGGGCCTGAGGCGACCGGAGAGAGTCACCTATCCCACTGCGAAGGTGGCAGGGCTCTATCGCGCGCTGGGCGGTTCGCTCGTCACGCTCGGCTCGGACACGCACTCGGAGCCCTGGGTGTTCTTCGGCCTGGAGGCCGGCGCATCCATGCTGCGCTCCCAGGGTTTCACCGAAGCCTTCTACATCCGCGACCGCCGCCCCGCCCCCTACCCCCTATGAGCCGGGGTCAGAGTTCACTTTGTTAGACAACCGATCTAATACGTTGTACTAGAATCGTATAACAACTTCCAGTCGTTACCTGATATCAATATTATATATAATTATTGATATGTAATATGCGAGAGGAAGGACTATCTCTACTCTGACTGAGCAGCAGGATATGTTGCCTGCATAGAATGGATTAATCCAATATTCGGTATGTGATTACATGTGTTTTCTAACAAAGTGAACTCTGACCCCGACGGACCTCCGGGCGCCTGACTCCTCAGTACATCACGCCGAGGCCGGCTATGATCATGTTGCGCGAGAGATCGAGGGGGAACGCGAACTCGAACACGATGGCGGCCGGAACGAAGGCGCCGTAGTGCCTCGTGCCGCCCTCGGGCTGGATCGTGTAGACACATCCGGCGCGCAGGTCCGAGAAGAACGTGTTGTCCACCTCGTCCCAGTCGTGCCCGCCTGACCCGTCGTCGGGGATGTTGGCCAGGTCGGGCCCGTACCCTCCGTCGGCGGCTCCATAGACCTCCAGCCTGTCCCCGACCATGTGCCCCGCGGCAAGGGATCCGTGGGGCATGACCACCTGCATCGGGATGACGTAGTTGATTCCTGCCAGAAGCGAGATTGCGTTGTCCGAGCTTCCGGGCGTGAAGGCGTACTTGACCATGGGCCCGATGCCGTACGCCATGGCCGTGAAGCCGAGATCGATGTTGTCGGTGGCTCCCATCATGAAGCTGGCGTTTGGCCAGGTCTCCAGATAGTCCTCCCTGCTCTCCTCGGCCTCCTGTCTGTCGCTGCTGCTGAAGAAAGCCGGCATCATCAGGTTGCCGCTGAAGACGAGATTGTCCTCCCCCAGTGTCCTCGCGCCCTGCATGGCCCCATAGTAGCATCCTGTGCAGAGCAATCCCGCGGCGACGGCGATCGGCTTCAGAATCATGTCACTCCTCTCGTGCAGCGCAATCTATGATTCCCGCCGCGCCTGCGGTCCAGGCTCCGTCTGCGGCTCCTACCCCCGCAGCCCCGGGTTTTGTAGCTTCCTGGAAACGAACCGGAAGGCTGGTCGATCGATGCTGGAGGCACTGCTTGTTCTGATCACCCTGTCCTCTCCCGTGCGCATCGCTGTAATCGGCGACAGGACGGGCGGGTCGAACGACGTGGAATTCACCGCCTGCCTCCGTGCCGCGCAACTCCTGGGTCCGGATATCGTCGTGAACTCGGGGGACCTCATCGAGGGCTATTCCGAAGACGCAGATATTCTCCTGGGCGAGTGGGACTCCGTCCTGGGCGCCATCGACCTCTATCTCGGCGGCATCCCGTTCGTTTTCGTGCCGGGGAATCACGACATCACATACGACGCGGCCGGTCCGGTCTGGGAGTCCAGACTCGGCATACCTCCGAACAGGATCGAGGAGCATTCGGGCATCGAATTCGTAGTCTGGGACAGCTCTCGGCTGGCGGACCCGGACAGCTCGTCCCTCGCCGTGCTGGAGTCCCTCCTCGCCTGCATAAGGCCCTCGGACACAGCCGTCCTGCTCACTCACAGGCCGTTCTGGATGATGTCCGGCGTCGATCCGGCAGCCGTTGAGAGGATGAGAGAGCTGATCCGCCGCGCGGATATCGAGGTCGTGCTCGGAGGGCATATCCACCTGTGCTCCAGCGAGAGGCGCGACGGCGTCCTGTACGCCACGATCGGGGCCTCCGGCGGCGACTACGGAACCAGGCTCGTCCCTGCCGGCGCATTTCCCCAGATAGGCTGGATGACCCTGGAGGGCGATTCCGTGTCGTTCTCCGTCGTCGATCCCTTCGGGATACTGCCGGGGGACACGAACACGGTCGAGGAGGAGAACCTCCTCTTCGAGATCGAGAACGGGCTCCTAAGGCCCAGACCCCTGGAGCAGGCCCTGGAATCGGCTTCCCTCGCTCTGCGAAGCGTCGAGCCTGTCGACAGGCTGGTTTCGATCACGCTGGAGCCGGGGGGCTGGAGGATGTCTCCCGACTCGGTCGAGGTCGCGCTGCCCGCGGGAGGCACCGCCGAGGTCCACTTCTCGCAGGACCCGGGCGAGAGCCCATATCCGCTCCCGGTGCTGCACGTGACGGTCCCATACGGCGACAGGGGGAAGGTGGCGGTCTTCGAGACCGCCTGGCAGGCTCTGCGCGTGCTGGACGCGCCGGCGTCGGAAGTGACGGTCGACGGCATCGAGAGCCCCGGAGAGTACCCGGGCCGCCCCGAGACCTGCTTCGCCGGCTGGGATGGCTCCCCATCGAGCCTCGGCGCGATGTCCGTGCGCCTCGCATCCAGCCGCGGGAGCCTCTGCGCCATGGCCCGCATGACCGCCGAGGGTCTCGAGGACGAGTCCTTCGGAGTGGTTCTCTGCTCGGAGGACCGCTTCTTCAGGGTCAAGGTGTTCCCCGACGGGGGGGTCTCGGCGGTGTCTTCCGACGGAGCGGCCCTCTCGTCGGTCGAGACGGGCTTCGAGGCTGCGGTCACGGAGGGGGAAGGCTGGTGGCAGGCGGAGATATCCGTATGCCCCGAGAGCCTGGGCATCTCCGGCAATCTACTGTCCGCCAACATTTACAGACTGGGTTCATCCGACCGCTGCGCGGTCTGGTCATGGCCGCTGGAGTTCGAGCAAAGATACATGGGGCGGATACAGCTTCCCGGGAGGTAGGCCGTGCAGTTTCGCAGGAAGGTCCTCGTGGTTCTCTGCGGATGCGGGAACCGGGACGGCTCCGAGATTCACGAGTCCGTCTGCGCTCTGATCGCGCTTGAGGAGGCCGGCCTGGAGGCTGTCTGCGCCGCTCCCGACATTGCTCAGGCCAGGAACGCCTCATATGTCCCGGGCCGTGAACCGACAGCCAGAAACGCCTTCGAGGAGGCGGCGAGGCTGGCGCGCGGAAACATCCGGCCTCTCGCAGGCCTGTCCATGGAGGCATTCGACGCCCTGCTGCTCCCCGGAGGCCAGGGAGCGTCGCAGACGCTCTCGACCTATGCCGTCGACGGCACGGGGATGACCGTGCTGTCCGATGTCCGCAGGCTTGTGGAGGAGGCCCTGGCCTCGGGGAAGCCGATAGCGGCCATGTGCATAGCGCCCATGATACTCGCGAGACTCATCCCCGGGGTGGTGATCACCCTGGGCGGGGACAACCAGGAATCAGCCGACGCGCAGGCCATGGGGGCGGAGACCGTCGTCTGCCCGGCGGGAGCGGCGGTGGTCGACCCAGTGCGCAAGGTGACGACGACTCCCGCCTATATGACAGCCGTGGGTCCGTCAGAGGTCTTGTCCGGAGCGAGAAGCCTGGTCGCCAAGCTTCTGGCCCTCCTCGGCTAGATGAGGATCGCCGGCGCTCTCCCTGCAGTCGCAGGGCTGGCCTGGGCGGCAGCGCTCTTCCTGCTGACGGGCGGCTACGCGATAGACGACACCTGGATACACCTGCAGTTCGCCAGGAACATCGCAGCGGGGGAGGGCTTCAGGTTCCTGACGGGTCATCCCCAGGTCTATGCCTGCACCAGCCCCGCATGGGTCCTGCTGCTGGCTCCGGCCTACATTGCTGGAGCAGGCGGCATCGCCACCGCGCGCGCCCTCTCCTGCCTCGCCTCGGGTGCGGCGCTCGCCGCCTTCGCCTCCCTCCTGCGCAACCGCGGGTTCGGCGGGGGCTGGATCGCGGCGGGCTGCGTCCTGCTGGCCATGGATCCCATGATGATCCGCTGGGGATCCTCGGGCATGGAGGCTGCAGCCGCCTCTCTGGCCGTCATCCTGGTCCTCCGGGCTCTCGCCCGGCGGGGCGGTGGGGCGCTCACGGGCCTGCTCTGCGGCCTGGCCTTCCTGCTAAGGCCCGAGCTCGGCATCGCAGGACCCCTGGTGGCGCTCGCCATGGCCCTCGAGGGTGCGAGGCGGAACTGGGGGAGGATACTCGCCCACCTCGCCTGCTGGGCGGCGGTCGCAGCTGCCTGGGAGGTGGCGGCACTGGGCATCTTCGGCAGGCTGCTGCCCGGGACGGCTGCGGCCAAGGCTTCGGCTGCGGGTTACGCGGGCTACCTGCCAGGAGCGATTTCGGATCTGGCCGGGAACCTGGCCGCATCAGGCGCAGCGATGCCTGCCCTCATCACCGCGGGAGCGGCGGCATGGGCCCTTATCCGCGGCAGGCGCCTGTTCCCGCTCGCCGGCAGGGCCGCCATCCTGATCTCCGCCGGACTCTTCGCAGTCCTTCTCGCCGGAAAGGCACCCATCGTCTCACGCTACCTCCTCCCGGCGACGCCCTGCCTTCTGCTGGCCGCCATCGAAACCGCCTCTGCGCTCCGGGGAAGGGCTGGGGCATGGCTGCGCGGAACCGCTCTGACCGCGGCCCTCGCCTCCTCGCTCGTGTCAGGCATCTTTCTGGTTTTCCCCCACATGCAGAGGGCCAGCCGTAACCTCGGGAGATACATGGAGGTGGCGGGCTTCCTGCGCGACTCGCTTCCCGAAGGATCGATCATCGCTGTGCAGGAGATCGGGATCTTCGGCTACGAGAGCGGACGGGAGCTGCTCGACCTGGGAGGCCTGCTCGACCCCTCTGTCACCGCCGGCTGCCCGGGACTGGACAGGCAGGCCCTGCAGTCGATCGCGTTCCTGCGGCAAAGGGGGGTGACACACTACCTCGACCCTCATGGGGCGGTCCCCGCGCTCGAAGGGGCGGAGGAGAGGACGGGCGTCCGCTTCGTCCCCCTCCATTCGTGGGAGTTCGCGGGAGGCACTGCCCTGTCCAGCAGCGCTTCCTACGAGCGCGTCCTCTACCGCCTGGATTGGCTGTAGCAGGGGTCGGAGTCCGGAAACGCAGAAAACCCCTGTGCAGAACCCCGGGTCCGCCTAGAAGACTGCTTCCAGCACCCCGGCGATGACCAGCGCCGGAAGCATGTTGGCTATCTTCAGTTTCCTGATGCCGAGCAGCTCGATGCCGAGCCCCAGGAGCATCACCCCGCCGGCGGCCGACACCTCGTTCACGACCTCCATCGGCAGGGAGCTCCCGGCGGCTCCCGCCAGGATCGTCAGGCCTCCCTGGTAGACAGCCAGCGGAATCACCGAGAACAGCACACCCCAGCCCAGGACGGATGCGAGCATGGCTGCGGCGACCCCGTCCATGAGCGACTTGGTGAAGAGCAGCTCGGAGGAGCTGCCCATGCCCTCCTGCACCGCTCCGAGGACCGTCACGGACCCCATGCAGAAGAGCAGGAAGGCGGCCACCATCCCCTCGCTGAAACGGGCTCCTCCGACCCTGATCCGGGATTTCACGAAGCCCCCGAATCTCAGGAGCGCGCCGTCGATGTCCATCGCCTCGCCGGCCAGCGATCCTGCGATGCAGGAGAAGGCCAGCATGAGGAGCCGCGAGGTCTGCATGGCCATGGACATTCCCAGCACCAGCGTGAACAGGCCGATGGCCCTGAACGCCGCCTCGGTGAACCTGGTCTGGAGCTTCGATCCGGCCAGCGCGCCGAGCGTGCCGCCTGCGAGGATCGTCAGGATGTTGAGAGCGGTTCCCTGGAGGATCAAGGCACCCGCCCCACAGGGGCGATGTAGATGACGAACTCGTCCCGGCCATCAACACCGGTGAGGATGTCGCTCGCCGCCTGGTCGTAGGCGCCGATCGCGCAGGTGCCCAGCCCGAGAGCCTCGGCCGCCAGATAGAGGTTCTCGCAGAGGTGTCCCGCATCCACCGCGATCAGCTTGGGGGAGGCCGGCCCGTAGCGCCACTCGGTTCTGTAGGGCACCGCGGTCCAGTAGAACACGACCGGCGCCTCCCCGACGAAGGTCTGACCGTAGCAGGACCTGGCGATGGCCGCCGTCCCGGGATGCGGGGCGATCAGTTTGAGGCCGTGCTGGCAGGGCATGTAGCGGTAGAGGCCGGGCTCGATCCCCGTCACCCTGCCCAGCGCGAGGATCGTCTCGAAAGGATGTCTGGCCCCTCCCGAGGGAACCTGGCGGAACGATGCCGCGCCGCCCCTGAAAAGGCGCGCCACGCCTTGCGTCGCCCACATCAGGAACGAGAGCTCCTCGATCGACACAGGGGCGTCGGTGAACTTCCGGCGGCTGCGCCTCTCGGCGAGAACTTCCGCAATCGGCCGTTCCCCGAGGCCTGTCCCACGCGCGTCCGGAAGTGCGACATCCGGGACGGCATCCTGCGGCAGCACCTGTATCGCCGGAGGGGGAACCCCCTTCTGCTGGTCGCTCTCGAAGCCCTCGTCGAGCAGGGCCCATGCGGTGTTCCTGAGGACTTCCCTGTTCTGTTCCATGGTCTCCCGCCTCACTCGCCCGGGGTTCCGGGCGCCCGGGGGCTGGTGCGGATGATCAGCCCCTGCTCCGCACTCTCCGCGGTCTCCATCGAGCCGCACAGGGCAAGCGCCCCGCCCGGCATCACCGCCAGATCCCTGCAGGAGGCCTCCTCGCCTTCACCGAAGGAAGCGGTCCAGAGCCCGCCGAACGAGTCATCCAGAAGCCATGCGAAGATGCTCTCCTCCCCTGAAGCCGGGTCCTCCGCCGTGCCTGCGAGAGCCCAACCCCCTCCCTCCGCGGGGGCCAGGGACTCGACCCTGAGATCGGCGAGCGACTCGCAGAGGCGCTCATCCGCCATCGTTCCGAGCCTGTCGACCGAGATGAGCCAGACTGCGCACATATGACGCCGCGACCAGCAGGCCGCGGTACACCCGTCAGCGGGACCCGGGGAGACGGCCATCGCGAAGTCGTACCCGGGACCGCCCCAGTGCCCGGCCCACCTGCGCATTCCCCAGAGGTCGTACTCGACCAGACATGCGTCGCCGCCCCCGGAATCGAACGAATAGGTCATGCCGCCCGCGACGATCCCGGTCGAGTCGAGCGCCGCAACGCAATAGGCCTTGTCCTGCGCCTGGCCGCCGAAGGTGCGTGTCCATTCGACATCAAGGGTCCCGTCCATTTTCACGAGCCACATGTCACAGCCGCCCTCGCCCTCCGACCATGTATAGCCAGCGAGGACGGCTCCTCCCCGGGGAAGTGCTGCAACCGAGGTCGCCGCATCCTCGAAGCCACCTCCCAGTGTCGTCTCCCGGAGGACTTCTCCGTCACCGTCGAGGAGGACCGCCCAGAGATCGGGTTCCCCATTCCTCGTCGTCGAGCCAACCGCCAGGATGGAGTCGCCCAGGACGGCCACATCGAGGAACTCGTCTTCGCCAGGGCCGCCGCATGTCTTCTGCCAGATCACTCCGCCGTCGTCTCCGTCGACCATGACGGCCCAGCCGTCAATCGATCCGTCCTCGCCGGTGCGGGTCCCCACGGCCACGATGTCGCCTCCGGGCATCGATGCAATCCCTTCGAAGCGGTCATCGCCCGCTCCGCCCGCCTCGAGGCTGAATGCGATCCCGGGGTCGGACACGGACAGGGCCGAAACCAGGAGGAGGGATGACAGCATTTACTCTCCCTCGATACCGGGAACAGGGTTTACCCGGGATTCCCGTTTGCGGATGATTGCCTCCTGACGGTGCCCCGTGTCAAGGCCGTCCATCCCCCCGGAGGCGTATGGCGACCAGGCCGGGTGGACCGTCCTCCGGAGGATTTCATGAACGGATCGCAGTTCGACAGGGTTCTCGAGAGACGGGGCACCGGATCCCTGAAGTGGGATGCGATCCCGCAGTTCTTCGGAGTGGATGACGCCCTGCCCCTCTGGGTGGCGGACATGGATTTCGCAGCCCCTGAATGCGTCACCAGCGCTCTGGCCTCCAGGGTGTCCGATGGCGTCTTCGGGTACTCCCTCCCCCCGGACGGCTACTTCGACTCCCTGCGGCTGTGGATGCTCGAGGGACACGGCTGGGACATCCGGCGCGACTGGATTCTCTCGTGCACCGGAGTCGTCACCGCGGTTTCCGCGGCGATCCTCGCCCTGACGCGCCCCGGCGACGGAGTGCTGATCCAGCCGCCCGTCTACCACCCCTTCAGGGACAGCATCCTGGGGCTGGGCAGGCGCCTGGTGGAGAACCCGCTCCTCCTCGAAGGCGGCAGGTACTCGATGGACCTCCCCGGTCTCGAGGCGAACCTGCGAGAATGCTCCCTGGCCATCCTCTGCAGCCCGCACAACCCGGTGGGGAGGGTGTGGACCAGGGAGGAGCTGCAGGCCTATGGCAGCCTCTGCGCGGATGCGGACGTCCCTGTCGTATCCGACGAGATCCACGCAGACATCGTCTACCGTCCCGGAAGGCACACACCCCTGGCGACTGCCGGTGGATGTCCCGCGGAATCCGTGGTGACCTGCTTCTCGGCCAGCAAGTCGTTCAACCTCGCAGGATTGCAGACGGCTCAGATCATCTGCCCTTCCGGAAAGACCCGCAGCGCCCTGGCGCTGTCCCTGGGCAGCATGGGCGTCTTCGGAGCCGGGGCTCTCGGACCCGTCGCATCGGAGGCCGCCTGGAAATCGGGGCATCCATGGCTCGAGGAGCTCATGGAGTACCTGTCCGTCAACCTCGGGACGATCCGGAGGAGGATCGCCTGCGAGATACCCGGAGTATCCCTGATCGAGCCGGAGGGCACCTACCTCGCATGGCTCGATTTCAGGGGTCTGGGGATGGACGATGACGATCTGGAGAGCATGATCCTCTCCAGGGCCGGACTGGCCCTCGACCGCGGAAGGTCCTTCGGGACCGGGGGGGGAGGATTCATGCGCCTGAACTACGCCTGCCCGGCCTCCATCCTCGGAGAGGCCCTGGACAGGCTTGCCACTGCGCTCGGCCCGGGAGGCGGGAATGCCTGACCCCTCGCCGCGCGTCGCGGCCATCGTCCCCAACTACAACGGCAGAGAGATGCTCCGGGAGTGCCTCGACTCCCTGATGGCACAGGACCACCTGCCCGACGAGATCATCGTGGTCGACAACGGATCGGCCGACGGATCCGTGGACATGCTCAGGAGCGACTACCCCGGGGTCAGGGTCATAGCCCTCGAACGCAACATGGGCTTCTCGGTCGCCAACAACATCGCCTCCAGGCAGACAGGCTGCGACCTCCTCCTGCTCGTCAACAACGACTGCATCGCCCCTCCGGAGTGGACTTCGGTGCTTCTGGGTGCCCTGGAGGACGACGTCGCGGCGGTCGCGAGCTCGATGCGCAGCGTGAGGGACATGGGGATCCTCGACTCGGCCGGCGGCGAGATCGACGACATGGCCTTCATAGGAGACAGGGGGCACGGGCGCCCTGCCTGCGAATTCGACCGGAGGACCGAGGTCCTCTTCCCCTGCGGAGGGGCCGCGCTGATACGCAGGGCAGCCCTCGAGGACGGCGCAACCATCTTCTGGGAGAAGCTGTTCATCTACGGCGAGGACGGCGAGCTGGGAGTGCGCCTCTGGAGCCGCGGCTGGAGGGTCGTCTACGAGCCGAAGGCCGTGATCCTCCACAAGCACTCGGCCACGTGCTCACGGGCTCCCCTGCTCAAGGAGACGCGCTGCGTGCGCAACCGCATCATGCTGATCAGACGCCATATGCCACGACGGAAATTCGCCCGCTACATGATGATAGTGCTGCTCTGGCAGCTCCTGTGGGCCTTTTCTTCTCTTGCCAGGCTCAGGCTGACCGTGTTCCGCGGGATCGTCACCGGCACCCTGCAGGGCCTGTTCGAGTGCGGCGTCGAGAGGTTTCCTGACTCGGCCTTCGACAAGCTGATACTGAGGTTCGCGGAGAAGCAGGCCAAGGGCTTCCCCAGGCCGCAGCTCGCCGCGGCCGCCAGGAGGCTGCTGGAAGGCTAGGTCTTCCTGAAGGCCATCCCCATGAACTTCCGCGCAAGGGACGACAATCCCCGCTCCCGGAGCACCCTCGCAATCATGAAGATGTTGTAGCGGCTCGTGCCCCATGCCGGAACGGGCATCCTGCCGATCGGCCGCACGGGCAGCCTCGAAGGGTGGGAAACCCACTCGACGAACGGCTTGAAGGCATCCGGGGCCGAGCCCCGGGTAGACATCCACGCCTCCTGGCCCGCCCTGATCCCCATGCCGGCGGAAGGGTCGCCGCACAGCCGCAGGAACGCTCCGGCCATGGCTGCGGGGTCGCGCTGGGGGACCACGATGCCGATGCCCGCAGTCCGTATCTCCTCGGCTATCTCCGCGCCCCTGGTGCAGACCACGGGGATGCCCCGCGCTATCCAGTCGAGAACTCGCGTCCTCGCGCCCAGAAGGGTCTCGGAGCATGGGATGTCGGCGTAGACCGCCGCACCGGCGGAGGCATAGACCTCCTCCAGTTCCTCCCCGGGGATCCAGCCCCTCATCTCGTACCTGTCCCTGTGGGGGGAGCCGGCGACAAGCCGCTGGAACTCGTCCCAGGAATCGGGAGAATGGGGGATCCGCCCCCCGGTGGCCGTGAACGTGAGCCCCGGAGCCTTGTCCATCGCGGTTTCGAGCGCCTGGAACAGAGTCAGGTGGTCGAACCAGCGGTTGAAGGACCCGGTGGAGATCACCTTCAGCAGGCCTGGCTCGCCCGCCTGCCCTCCGCCGGGCTTCGTCGGCACCGGCGTCGCCCGGTGCGGGATGACGTGGACGGGGTCGAGCCCCGTCACGGTGGCGTCCAGCCTGCCGATGAGCAGGAGCTCCCCTGTCAGAGCGAGCTTCTGCCTGCGCGAGGGCGTCGAGAAGCGGTCGCCCTTCGAGATGAGGAGCGACTCCAGGGCGAGCATCCGAGCCATCATGTCCCTGGCGCATGGCTTGCAGCCGCCTGTGAGCTGGGACTCCGCCGGGTGCATGCCGTTCATGTCCACCCAGACCGGGAGCTCGCAGCCTGATCTGAGGACGGCCTCGGCGGGGTAGGGACTGATCGCCGCGACGGCGGAGAAGCCACCGCCTCGCCTGAGGCTCCGCAGCGACAGGCGCCGCTTCGAGGGAAGCCCGGAGATGTCGAGGAGCTCGTATCGCACCCCAGCCCGTTCGAGGGCTGCCATGAAGCTCCGGGAGCGGGCCATCGCGGCCCCTTCGCCCTCCTGAAGCGATCCCCCCGAGGGAAGGCACCCGGCGAGCAGCAGCGGCTCAGCCATCCCGGTCCTCCAGAGCCGCCCGGAAGGCTCCGAGCGTCGTCCTGGCACAATCCTTCCACGTCATGGTCGCGAATATCCTCCTGCGTTCCTCCATCTGGGAGTCCGTCACGCCCTGGGAAAGGCAGAGGGCGATTCCCCGGGCGATCGACCCGGCGTCGCCCGGATCGAACATGTGCGCTGCCCCGGAGAAGAATTCCCCGAGCGAAGCCCTGTCGGAGGCCGCCACCGGCAGACCCCATGAGAACGCCTCGGGGACGGTGAAGCCGAATCCTTCGGAGAGGGCGGGGTGAACCAGGCAGGAAGCCTCCTCGAAGAGCGTCCTCAGAGCGGATTCCGGGATGTAGCCTGTGAACGTTACGCGATCTCCGATCCCGAGGGCGCAGGGGACGCTCTTGATGCGCCCGGCCTGGAATCCGTCGCCGCCCGCCACCACGAGAGGAGGGAGGTCTCCGTCGCCCGCGGAGAGGAGCGCATATGCCTCGAACAGCCCTTCGAGATTCTTGCGGGGCTCGACGGTCCCCACCGCCAGGATGTGGCCGCCTCGCCCGGGCCGGCGGGCGAGGCCTTCCCCGCCTCCGAGGTGGTCGACCCCGAGAGGGCACACATAGGTCCGCCCCGCGCATTCCGGAAAGACCGAGAGGAGATCGTCGCGAGTGGAAGCGGAGCTCGCAAGGATGCATCTCGACACCGAGACCGAATGCCTGATCCGGCTGCGCCAGACCTCGCCGTCATCCGGAGCCTTCAGACCGGGTTGGGTGAAGGGGCTCATGTCGTGGATGGAAGTGGACCTGAGAACGCTCGGCGGAACCGGAGGCACGATATTGCCGGGCGAATGGACCACTTCGGGACGGGACAGGGCTCCCCAGACGAACGGCCGTGTGCGGGAGGTCAGCCTCCTTGGCCAGCCGTAGCTCCGCACCGGAAGGCCCTTTATGCCGTTGGCACGCCAGCCCGCGAGGAACGATCTGTCGAGCCATACCTCCGGCTCCTCGCCGAGGTCCGCCAGGGCGCGCAGCAGCTCGATGCCATACCTGCCTATGCCGGTGGGCGTCCCCGTTTCGAAGTCGATGAAGAGCGCGAGCCTCAATCCGCCTCCCCGTTGCATGCCTGTGCAGCTTCGCAGCAATCATATTCACTTGCGAAGCAGCGGTCCCCTTGTCGTCTGCGGATAGGAGGGATCCCCATAGCATCTGTATCCGTGCTCACCGTCTCCTTCTGGAACGACGCGGCCCTCTCGAGATGGGCGGCCTCCTGGGGCGGGCTCGGCATGGAACTCGTCGTGGCCAGCAACGGGGCCTCCCCGGGCGCGCTGGATGCCCTGTGCAGGGCGGGCGCCAGGGTGGTCGGGACCGGCGGCAACCGGGGCTACGGGCCGGCTCTCGGCATGGCCGCCGGGGAATCGGGCGGCGACGTCCTCCTCCTCACCAATCCCGACACGCTGCCCCCCGCCGGCTTCGCTGCCGAGAACGCCGTGACGGCATCCAGGCCCGGCTCGATCCTGTCGTGGGAACTCGCATCCGGCAGTGGCTCGCTCCTCCGAACCGGAGGCGCCTGGCCCGATGTGGGCTGGGTCCGCAGACAGGTCCTGCTGCCGGCCCGACCTCTTTGGAGACCGGGTGTGACCGACTGGGTACAGGGGGCTCTGATGCTCATCCGCAGGGAGGACTTCCTGGACAGGCTGGGAGGATTCGACCCGTCCTTCCCGCTGTACTTCGAGGATGTGGATATCTGCTCGCGGGCACGGGCGCTGGGCATGGCCGTGGCGAGGATCGACGGACCGCCCTTCGTCCATCTCGGGGGCAGCGGCGCCGCCGGTGCCGTGGAGGCCAGACTGGCCGGCTTCCACTGGGGGCTGTGCCGCTGGTTCGAGGTCCATCGCCCCTCCGATCACCCCGAAGTCCGCAGGCTGGTGCTCCTGAAGTGCCGGCTGAGGAGCGCCGTCTTCAGGATCAGGCGCCCCGCCATCTCGGCCGGATACACCCTGGCGGCCGCATGCATCTCCGAGGGCCTGCCACCCGTTCTTCCCAACGGGGCCGGAGGCGCGTCGTGAGGGTTGTCCTCGATGCCTCCGTGATCGCCAATCCCCTCACCGGGATAGCCCGCTACGCTTTCGAGCTGGCTTCCTCGATGACACTGTGCGGGGCCGATGTCGAATACTGGACCTGGGAGAGGCTGGGGTCCGCGCTGAGGCAGAAGCTCGGTGCCGGTCCGACTGTGAGGACGTTCCCCCATCTCAGGGGTGCGGGCACCGCACTGATCCCGTCAGTCATGTGCCGGAGG
>DIAQ01000072.1:33499-34646 GCA_002414865.1 candidate division Hyd24-12 bacterium UBA5074
CCATGATCCACGACCTCACCCCCTTCATCTTCGACGACATCCTGCCGGCGGAGCTGGCCGGGTTCTACCGGGAGAGGACGAGGAGGGTCGTGAAGCGCTGCGGAGCGATCTTCGTCAATTCGCAGACCACGCTGGACGATCTCGAGAGGTTCTTCCCCGAGGGTCGCGAGAGGTATTTCCTCACACATCTCGGCAGCGATCATCCGCTTGCGGAGCCCGAACCGGCCGACAGGCCGCCCTTCGGGCTGGAACCCGGCTACCTTCTCGCCGTGGGCACCATCGAGCCCCGCAAGAACTACGGGACCCTCCTCCGCGCTTATGCGGCCCTCTCCGGCCGAAGGCCGGGTCACCTCCCGAGGCTTGTGATCTGCGGGGGCGACGGTTACCGCGCCGGGGAGATCCGACGTCTCTCGATCGATCTCGGACTCCGCGAGACCGTCACCTTCACGGGATATGCGGGGGAGGGGGAGCTCGCCTCGCTCTACGGGCACGCTTGCGCATTCGTGCATCCGGCGCTGTACGAGGGATTCGGCTTCCCGATCGTCGAGGCTGTGAGGCGGGGCCTGCCCGTCGCCGCTTCGGACAACAGCTCCGTGCGCGAGCTCTTCGAAGGCCTCTTCCTGCCCTTCGACGCCGGTTCGGTGGAATCGGCGGCCGAGGCCATCGAAGCCCTTCCCGGCACCCCTCTCGACGCGCAGGGGGAAGAGATCCGGAGGATGGTGCTGGAGAGGCTCACCTGGCGCAACTGCGCCGAGAGGACGCTCGCGGTCATGAGGGATCTGTAATGAGCGATCGCGTTTGGGGGGGAAAGGGCTTCCCGTCATGAAGCTCCTCGTCGCCTCCTGGTATGTCGTCCCTGGCTGCTCCGGGGGATGGACCACGGTCATGGACCTGCTCCAGCCTCGCCACCAGCTCTTCTTCCTGGGCGCAGCCGTTCCGGGGGGGATGGACGTCTGCGAGGGCATCCCCGTGCGCCGCCTTCGCTGGCCCGCCACCTCCTCCGAGAGCTGGCCCTTCGCCAACAGGGTCAGAGAGAGGCTTTTCGCCACCTCCCTGGCCTCCTCGCTGCGCAGGGCCTTCGATGATTCCGGCAGCGAGCTGGCCATCTGCCTCGATGAGAGAATGGCCTGCGCGGCCAGCAGGGCAG
>DIAQ01000043.1:0-2411 GCA_002414865.1 candidate division Hyd24-12 bacterium UBA5074
ACGCCTGTGAAGAGGTGCCCTCCATGCGCCTGGAAATCGTGTCCCGAGATGGATGCATGGACATGGGCGAACGGCTTGCCGTCGCGGATCGCGACGTTTCCCTGGAGCGACAGGACTTCGCAGGCCTCCTCGAAGATGCAATGCGCGTAATTCGTTCCGTCGAACACACCGAGATCTGTTCCGGACAGCATCCCCACTCCGCACAGGATCCCGGCCCCCCTGATGCCCTCCATTGCGCACCACTGCTCGAGCCCCGAGGGGAACTCATCCCCCTTGTCGAATCGCAGCAGCGGGAAACTCCCGCCCGTCAGGACCCTCAAGAGCCTGTCCTCGCTTCCTGCGCCCAGTCCGGAGTGCCGTTCGAGATCGAACCGTGACCACCTGACGTGCACTCGATGACGTAGCCGCTGTCTGTCAGGGTCATGCTGTAAGGTCGGAGGGTCTCGGGACAGAGGAGCGTCTGTCTCCTCCCGGCGGCAGAGTCGAGCTCGGCGATCGAGGAGGCCCATCTGTCGTTCAGAGAGGAGAAGATGGCCTGGTCGGTGGAAAGTGTGTTCATGTTGGCCCTGCACTGCCTCGCCCTGGCCTCATCGCCCAGGGACCCGTCGCAGGAAACGGCCAGCAGCGCCGATGCGAGCAGGATGTGCACAAGAACGGCTCCGGCGTGTCTATCTGACAACTGCTGCCCTCCTGACGATCTCATCGGTGCTGCAGGTGAGCCTGATCATGTAGATGCCTGCGGGCACCCCGGTGCCTGATGCATCCCTGAGGTCCCAGGTCATCGTACCGGTGCCCTCCATCTGCGTCCCGAGCTGTCTGACGAGCCTGCCCGCGAAGTCGAACACCATCATCTCGCCCTGTCCCTGCCCGATGCTCCACGGAATCGACATGGACGAGCTGGCGGGACTCGGGAACGGGCATCCCAGCATTGTCACCCCTGCTGCAGGATCCTCCCCCGTTCCCTGCGGATACACGGGGAGCGTCAAGGTGACCGGGGCATGATTCCTGGCCCAGCCACTGACCTTCACGGAGGAGGGGGAGGAGACGAGGTCGATGTCCAGCACGGCCTGCCCGCTCGCGTCGGTAGTCCCGACCACGTAGCAGGGCGGATCGTTCCAGAAGCCCTGGAGCACGCAGACCCTGCCTCCGGCCACGGGTCCGTCGTCGTCGGAGAGGGTCACTGTGATCGTGGAGGACCCGGCACTCAGGTAGTCGGGGCAGTCCACCTGGAGCACACCATCCGGCACGTTCGACCACATCGGGAGTTCGGGATCACCGAACAGGGTTATGGATTTGGCGATCCAGTCGTAGTGCGTGTCGGAGGGAATGAGGCCGATGTACTGGTCCCAGGCCATGGCCGCAGCGGTTCCCAGATGGAAGTAGTCGTTGACGAAGAAGCCCTTGAAGAACTCCTGATCGACGAGGTCGCTCCACTGGTCGCCGGGGTCCGACGGCTCGCCCCAGCCGTATCGCGTGTTCATCATGCAGAACCCGCCGCCGCCGGGTGAGGTCACCCACGCCTCCGCGAGGCATTCGGATGTATCGAAGGCGCCCGACAGGCAGGCGATCGTGTCCCAGATGCTGACGCGGCCGTGGGCGGAGATGTTGGTGAGGCCCATGAAGTCGCTGTTCTGCAGGTAGCCCGTGCCGATCGAAACGAGGGTCTCGGAGCCGTGCCCTGCATGGTTCACGAGGTGCATCCCGGCGTTGAGCATCTCCATGGTCTGCTCGTAGCTCTGGGTGCCGGCCTCCTCGTAGTGCTTGATGATCGGCTGCCAGGCAGGCGGAGTGTAGAGAGTGTCGACCTTCTCCTTGCCTGCGGAGCCCGGGCAGAACGGCGAGGACCACAATATGCCCGTCGTGAATCCCATCGAGGTGTACCAGGGATCGGTATCGCGGGCATCCACCGAGGGTATCGAGTAATCCATCACCTTCGACACGAAGATGCCCACCTCCGAGGGGCTCTCGCACGGAGCCCGCCCCGCGAAGTAGTCGGGGTGGTAGTCCATGATGTCCTGGCCGATCTCGCCCCAGATGCCGTCAGAATCGTGATCCCAGCTGTCGGCTCCCGGAGCCGTGTCGTTCATGTCCATGTAGTAGATGTCGGCTGCGGGGTTGTCCACGTAACCTTCGGCGGTCGCCCAGCAGTTGCGGGCGCCCACCTGCGCCGCATCCCCTCCCAGGAGAACCCAGGTTGGCGCCCCCGTCTCGTAGGCGTCGCGCAGGAAGAACCTGATCCTCTGGGCCTGATCGATCCCGGAGTAGTTCCCGTCGATGTACTCAGTGGTGACGATGACGGTCCTCACGCCGATCGTGGTCTTGAACTCGGCCAGCGGCACGAAGGAGTCCGAAAGGCTCTGGGGGGTGATGATCACGTACTCCCCGAAGGGCAGGTCGATGGCCGGGACCAG
>DIAQ01000043.1:2727-3535 GCA_002414865.1 candidate division Hyd24-12 bacterium UBA5074
GTGCGGGCCAGCTCCTCCGCCTCTGCCGTGCGGGCGCCCGGGGCGGCGCAGTCAGCAGGCACGCAGTGGATCGTGAAATCTACGGATTCGCGCACGGTCATCCTCCCGGAGACCGGGTCCCAGGAGACCGGCCTGAACAGGAGGTCGGCGACGGAATAGCCCATGAGGGAGCCCTGGCCGACGAGCTCGAGGACCGGGAGTTCCGCCTCACCCCTGTAGCTCGAGGAGTTCCTGGGCGTCGGGACGAACTCGTCCGGCCTGGAGACCGGTACCGCGTGCTGCATGGGCCGCAGGTCGACTGTGCCGCGGAGGTCCGACTCGACGACGGCATCCACCGTCATGGAGCCGGCGGCGGTCCCGACGGGCAGGACGGCACACAGAGGCATGGCGGGAATGGCCGGATCCCCGGGGTGACCGGTCGGAGCCGCTCCCGGGATCATCACGCTCTCTCCGTAAGGTCCGTCCAGCACGCTGATCAGCCCCGAATCGAAATCGTAGTGGAGGACGATGTCGGTCGCAGGAGCGGCGGACAGGGCCAGCAGGGGCAGCAGTGCGAAGAAGTGCTTCATCGCATACCTTCCGGTGAATAGGCTTCCGGCCTCCGGTCGCGGAGGCAATCTATCTTCCGCCTCATGGCGGCGATTTCGTCCGTCTCGATCAGGTAGTCGCTCACCGTGCCGTCGGATCGCACCGGATCAAGCAGGTAGCCGCCGGGATTGGCGACTCCCCCTCCGCCCCCGAAGCGGACTCCCTGGTGCTCGCCACCAATGTTGCATCCAACGAAAAATACCTGCGCCTCTGCGGCACG
>DIAQ01000043.1:3934-13511 GCA_002414865.1 candidate division Hyd24-12 bacterium UBA5074
TGACGCCGCCCATGTCGAATGGCCTGGAAGGCATTCCCGGCGTGAACACGGTATCCTCGCCCATGTGCCTGAATAGGTGGACCTTGGTCGTGGTCCAGACCTGACGGCCATCGGGTCCGTAGACGCAGAGCATGTTGAACAGGCCTTCGGGGGTGCTGACCGGATGCGTTCCTGCAAACAGCCAGAATCCGTGCTCGAGCGCGAATGCGGAAGCCTCCGGAAGGATGCAGTCGGAGAACGGCAGGGCCATGGAACGGAGCCTGTCGAGCACGTAGCCCATGGCGAACAGCTCGGGCAGGACCACCACGTCGGCATGGGGACCGGCGGAGGCGGCGCCGAGGAACGACGCGAGCGCTCCGGCCGGCTTCTCCGGCACGGGCATCTCCACCAGGCGAACGCGAAGCTCCACTCTCGGTACTGCCTTGCTCCCGTTGCGGGATGGTTATGTTAGTCGAACCTGCGGGAGGCCCGGGGCCGTCCTGCAGCCAGCCGCTTTATGGCAATATAGTCCAACGGGGTATGGCCGGTCGCCCCTCGAAAGGAGCCCGCAAGTGTCCTCCCCCACTCCGAGCAAGAGAGCGAAGATCATCCAGGCATCCCCCATCCGCAAGCTGAACCCCCTGGCGGACGCCGCGAAGAAGAGGGGCATCGAGGTGTTCCACCTCAACATCGGCCAGCCCGACATCCCCACGCCGCCCGATTACTGGGAGGCCATGAAGAGCCGCATCCCCGAAGTGCTGGCCTACGGCCCGAGTCAGGGCATACCCGAGCTGAGAGCGGCCATCTCCGGATATTACAAGCGGTTAGGCCTGGACATCCTCCCCTCTCAGGTGATGATCACCACCGGGGGCTCCGAGGCGGTAATCTTCGCCATGATGGTCACCTGCGACGACGGCGACGATATCCTGTGCTTCGAGCCCTTCTATACGAACTACAACGGGTTCGCCACGATGGCCGGGGTCAACCTCGTCCCCATCATCTCGCGTGTCGAGGACGGATTCCACCTGCCCCCCGACGAGCTGATCCTCTCTGCCCTCACCCCGAGGACGAAGGCCATCCTCATCTGCAACCCGAACAACCCGACCGGGACGGTCCTGCGCGAGGACGAGGTCCGCAGGCTGGCAGGCATCTGCGAGTCTCGCGGGCTGTTCCTGCTGGCCGACGAGGTATATCGCGACTTCACATTCGACGGGCGCACGCATTTCTCGGTGCTCGAGCTCCCCTCGATCGCCGACAGGGCGATAGTTATGGACTCGATCTCCAAGAGGTTCAGCAGCTGCGGTGCGAGGCTCGGCAACGTCATCGCCCGCAACGAGGAAGTCATGGAGGGGCTCAACAGGTTCGGCCAGGCCCGCCTCTGCCCTCCGACCCTGGCCCAGTACGGTGCCGCGTACATGTACGAGCACCTGTCCGCTGAATATTTCAAGCTTGTGTCGGATACCTACGAGAGCCGCCGCAACGTGCTTGTTGAGCAGCTCGAGGGGACCCCCGGCGTCTTCTTCCTGAAGCCGGAGGGTGCGTTCTACGCAACCATGCGGATCCCCGTAGATGACGGTGACAGCTTCGCGTCCTGGATGCTCCGGGATTTCAGCACCGGCGGCAGGACGACGATGGTTGCCCCGGCGGCGGGCTTCTATGCCACGGAGGGACTGGGGCGGGACGAGATAAGGATTGCGTATGTCCTCAAGGAGGAGCGCATGATGACGGCTCTCTCGGTGCTGCGTGAGGGACTGGCGAAATACCCGGGAAGAAAGGGCTGAAAATGGCGGCATTCACGAAGGTCGAAGGCGCCGAACGAGGCGATGTCAAGCTCTATGCGCTGAGCACCTGCATCTGGTGCAGGAAGACGCGCCAGCTCCTGGACGCCCTGAAGATCTCCTACTCCTACCTGTATGTGGACCTGCTGCCCATCGCCGAGCAGGACGCGGTCATGGCGGAGATGGCGTCCTACAACCCGCGCAGATCCTTTCCCACGATAGTCGTCGACGGTGTGCAGGTGGTCTCCGGGTTCGAGGAGGCCAGGATCAAGGAGATACTGAGATGACCGCCGACCCGGCTGCGGAGCTGCTGGCCAGGCTCCGGGCGGAGGCGACCGCTTCCGGGTACTCCATCAACCCCGATGGCGAGTTCGCCCTGGCGCTCGCCGAGGGGCTGGAGACCAACAGGGCGCGCTACGGATATGCGGCCTGTCCCTGCAGGCTCGCTTCGGGAGACAGGAGCGCGGACCTCGACATCGTCTGCCCCTGCGACTACCGCGACGCCGATATCGAGGAGTACGGAGCTTGCTTCTGCGCCCTCTATGTGAACAGGGACATCGCGGAAGGCCGCTCGCAGGCAAGGTCCGTCCCCGAGAGGCGCCCTCCCGGCGGACCGAAACGCTCCGATGCGCAGTTGCAGGAGGCTGCGGCGCCTGCTCCCACGCTGGCCTTCCCGGTATGGCGCTGCAAGGTCTGCGGCTACCTCTGTGCGCGCCCCGAGCCTCCAGGCACCTGCCCCATCTGCAAGGTGACGAAGGACCGCTTCGAGCGCTTCATGTAGCTGCAGGGGTCAAAGTTCGCTTTGTTAGGAAATCCCTGCAGGCCTAACGCCCGCAACAATTACAGCTTGTTTCTCGGTGCCCCGGCATGTGCTGCACGTAATTAGTTGTACGATAATGCTTTGTCAGTATTTTCTTACTTTTCGAACTTTGACCCCAACCCACCCTAATAACTGATGGCGTCGGGCTGCGCCGGGGAGTCTCCGTCCATGCGGAGCCAGACGCCCGACGGCGCGCAGACGGACATCTCCCCGGCCATGGACATCCATCCGGCGCGGACGCACTGCTGCCCCGGGCAGGGCGACTCGACGATCCTCGCACTGTCTCCCCTGATCTCGATCCTGACAGGCCCCAGCAGGCCATCGACGATGAAGGACGAATCGATGCCCAGACCGGATTCCATGCGTCCGGAGGGGCTTCCGACCGTCACCCTCGAAGCCCTGCCCGGCTCCCCTCCGCCGACGGCGAAGAGGATCGCCGCAATCACGATGGCAGCAGCCAGGAGTATGTCGCCCGCCCTGAAGAAGGGATAACGCTTCGCAGGCCCGCCCGGAGCGGGCGGAGTCTCACCTCGAGGCGGGGGGTTCCGTGACGATTCCAAGCCCGGCTCCGCAGGACCTGCAGACCCCTCCGCGCCCGAGTCCCGAGGCATCGACCCTCCATCCGGAGCGCCTGACCGCCTCGGCTCCGCAGCCGGGGCAGATCGTGGGCGCGTCGCCCGGCAGGTTTCCCGGATAAACGAACCGCAGCTTCGACGAAAAGACCTCCACCGCGCGCAGGATCGTTTCGGGAGGCGTCGGTGGCGCTTCCATGCGATACCTGGGGAAGTACCGGGAGATGTGGAAGGGCACTTCGGAGCCCGCGTTGTCGGCCACCCAGGAGGCCATCGAAACCCAGTCGGCCGGATCGTCGTTCCGACCCGGGATCATGAGGTATGTGATCTCCAGATGCGCCTGCGACGCTGCCACGGCGACTATCGAGGACAGGACCACATCCCTCTCGCCGCCGCAGACCTCCCTGTAGAAGTCGCGGGACCATCCCTTGAGGTCGATGTTCCAGGCGTCCGTGATCTCGAGATAGGCCTTCATGGGCGCAGGATTCACGTACCCGTTGCTCACCATGACCACGACCCCACCCATGCTCCTCACAAGCGGCGCCGTCTCCGCGATGTACTCGAACCAGATCGTGGGTTCCGTGTACGTGAAGGCCAGACCCGAGCTGCCGTCCGACAACGCCATCGCGGCCAGATCGCGAGGCATCACGAGCCTAGTCGGGGACTCCTGCTGGCTGATGCTCCAGTTCTGGCAGAAGCTGCAGGACAGGTTGCAGCCGGCCGGGCCGGTGGAGAGGATCGAGGCGCCCGGGAGGAAGTGGAAGAGGGGCTTCTTCTCGATGGGATCGAGCGCGGTCGAAACGCATCTGCCCCAGCCCGGAAGGCCCGGCCTTCCACCCTGGAGCCCCCGCACGCGGCAGAGCCCGAGCGGCCTCACGGGGGTCCATGCGCACGCGTGGGGACAGAGCCTGCAGATCGCCCCGCCGGCCGTGGCCTCGATCCAGGAGGGTTCCCTAGATATCCCCACAGCGAACCTCGACCAGGCCCGAGTCGCTTTCCAGGACGAACACCGCACCTCTGACGAGGGATTCGGGCAGCGCCCGGTACAGCTCGGGGCCACCCACGGCAAGCGCAGTCGAAACCGCGTCGGCGATGTCGGCCCTGTCGGCCAGCACGGTCACGGAGGCCACTCCATTTTCCGGCATCCCGGTCGACGGGACGAGGATATGGCAGTAACGCACCCCTTCCTGGATGAAGAAGCTCTCGTAGTCGCCCGAGGTGGAGACTCCCCCGTCCTCGATCTCCAGGACCTCTCGGAAGCCGTCGCCGCGCGGGTTCCTGATGGCTATCCTCCATTCGGCGCCCTCACAGCGGATCTCCCCCCCGATCTCGACGAGGGCCGCCTGCGCCCCTCTCCGCATGGCCAGCTCGCAGGCCAGGTCTGAAGCGTAGCCCGGCGCCACCGCCCCGAAGTCGAGCGAAGCCCCCGGAGTGAGCGCCCGGATGGAATCGCCGCTCACCTCGAACCTGTCCATGCCGCACAACTGCAGGGCGGAGTCGATTGCGGCCGGCGCGGGAAGCGATGGGGATCCGGTCGAGAAGCCCCACAGGTCGATCAGCGGCGCGATGCCCGGATCGAATGCGCCGCGGCAGGGGCCTTCGAGGGAGTCGGCCAGGGCGAGCAGATGCGCCAGATGCGGCGTCACCCCGGCAGAGCCGGCATTTGCGAGCATGGCCACGGGACCGGTGCCGTCAGGATCGAGCTCCCACTCGACGCTCCTCACGAGTGAGTCCATCGATGACAGGATGGCATCCGCTTCATCCTCGTGGCAGACGATGGTGAAATTGGCGAGCGTGCCCATCGCCGGAACAGTTCGCTGCGCCTTGACGGTATCCGGGGAATGGAAGATCCGCCAGCCTACGGCTGCTGCCAGCGTGAGGCCCAGGAAGGCCGGCACGAGCGCACCGGCCCTGTCGCGGAGGAAACCCGTCAGCTGCCCCCGTTCATGTACTGCTGCTCGTCGGTGTGATAACGGCAGTATTCGGAATCGCTAACGGCCGGGCGGCCGCAGGTCTTGCACTTGCGAACCTCCACCTTGCGCGACGAGATCTTCGGCGCGCGCGAGGAGGGCAGCACGAAGGTGAAGATGTGGATGAAGAGTCCCACCCCGGCCGCGACTGGCGCGTAGTTGCCAGCGGTCCAGAGGGATGAGTGACCCGGGCCGAAGAAGAAGGCAGCGGTCCAGATGATCACCGCCAGACCCAGCAGGATGTTCGCAGCACTTCTCATCCGACCTCCTCCGGATCGATCACAGCAGGTCCAGGAAACTGATGACGTGATTGGCTCCCAGAACGGCGATTCCCTCCTCCTGGTGGTCGGAGGCCAGGAGGCCTACTCCTGCGGCCTCGACCAGGAGGTTCATCCACCACACTCCCCGCCCTGCGTCCAGCTGTCCCCATCCCGGCAGGATCAGCGACTTCCAGGCACCGCCTGACGGCGCGCAGATGGCGATGGACTCGACCACTTCGGCATCGGGGCGGGTCACGCTCACGGGAGGGGCGAAATCCAGGGCGAACCAGGTCGTTCCGATCTCGAGCGAGTTGACCTCTCCCCTGCTCCAGATATCGTCGAAGACGGCAAGGCCCGAAGCGACGCTGTCCACGAGGCCCATCGGACAGTTCACCGAGATCCAGCTGGCGTCGTCATACGACACCATGTCCAGGGCGAGATGGGTTATGTGCATGGACGAGAAGCGTCTGCTCTCCTGACTCACCACCTGCAGCACGCGCGACACCGGAACCTCGTCGACGTCGAGGCCGAACAGCGTCTGTCCGGTGAAGCCTCCGAGGGAGTCCGCGAACAGGGTGTGAGCCCGGGGAAGCACGTTCAGGCCGACGCGGGCGGCCATGCGGAGAGTCCTGTCGCCTGCGGCGGGCACCCCGTCCTCCAGCTCGATGCTCAGCACGCTCACATGCGGCGTCCCGCCGATGAGGTCCTCGACCACCGCGAATTCGTAGGGTGTCTGGGCGAGAGCGACTGCGAACGGCAGCAGCACCGTGAGGAATGCCGATTTCATTGAGTCCTCCGTGGGGAAAGAACCTTCCTCCAGTTGGCCCCGGCCACCAGCTCGAGCTCCCCGCTCCTCCAGCCCCTGCGCTCCATCTCGTCGAAGAGCGCCGGCCAGGATCTGCAGTCCTCCACTCCGGCGGGCAGGTTATCGACCCCGTCGAAATCGCTGCCCAGTCCCACATGGCAGAGCCCTGCGACCTCGGCGGCATGCTCCAGATGGTCGGCCACCGTCCTGAGGGAGGCCTCGGGGCCCAGGAAGGCCGGGACGAGGGTGATCCCGATGACGCCGCCGGTCGCCGCTATCTCTCTGATGTCGTCGTCGGGGAGGTTGCGCGGCGTATCGCACAGGGAGCGGCAGTTGCAGTGCGTGGCGACGACCGGCAGGCCGGTGGAGAACAAGTCCGCCCTCGCCCTGTCGCAGAGATGGGAGACATCGATTGCCACGCCCGCTGCGTAGAGCCTCTCGGCCAGCCTCCGCCCCGTGGGCGAGAGGCCGATATCGGTGCCTGTCCCTCCTCCGAGGGAGTTCACGCCGTTCCATGTCAGAGAAGCCACTGCGATGAGCTCGATGTCCCCGGCGGAAAGCCAGCCGGCCGCGAGAGGCTCGCAGCCCTCCAGCCCCAGGAGCAGCTCCGGGCTCTCGACGTCTCCGAGCTCGCGGAAGATCCGCAGGCCTCGATCCAGTGAGCTTCTAGGATCCTTGGCCGCCTCGGCGCAGATGGCCAGGACTACGCCGGACACCCCGCCCGAGGAAGCCCTCTCGATGTCGAGCCGCGTCTCTTTGTTCGCACGCAGCGCCGCATGGGATGGCACCACGAGCAGAGTGTCGGTGTGAGCGTCGAAGATGCCGCCTCTGGGAGTCATTCCGAGGTGCCCGCCGTTCCCTGGACGACCGGGAACAACATCGTGAAGCCCGCGGCGATCCTGTCGGAGTTGAGTATGAAGATGATGACCATGACGAGCATCAGGATGAGGGCGATCAGCCTCGGACCGCTCCCGCGATGGAGCGGGTGGCGCTCCCTCCAGTCCTCGAGGACGCGCATTTCAGATGAAGATCCTGTAGATCCTGAAATCGTGGACGATATCCGGAAACGCAGGGAGGTGAAGAGTGTCCGAGTAGTCGACGAAAACCGAGTCGTCCTCGAACGCGGGCCTCGAACACCGCCTCACATAGTCATCGGTCGTGTTCTCGCGGATGTCGCTCCACGCCTCGAGGAACCTCACCTTCTTGGCATCTATAGTTCCCCTGTGGACCCTCACGACATCGTAGGCGTCGTTCACGGCAGCCCTGACCCCTGCGGGGTTGAGCACGAAGAAGTCGAGAGTCTTCCAGATGAAGGCCAGCAGCAGGAGAACGAGAGAGAGCCACACAAGGCATCCGGGGCGCGACGTTCCTCTTCGATCCATCTCCCCTACCATCCAGAAAGGCAGCGGCGCACGATTTCGTCTGCCATGTCCCCTATGAGCCGGGACTTGGCGGCGGTGAAGTCCTCGTTGAGAGGATCATATACAATCCACCTCGAAACGGCTTCGTCAGCGATCATCTGCTCGTCGCGCACCAGGTCGGTGAACCTCAGCTGCACGCGCATGTCGAGCTTGTACTCCTCCACCACCTCGGCGGCGGAGTAGGAGTAGGGCGTGCGCATGAACTGGCTGATCGAGCATTCGATGAGTGCGTCCGGGGATTCGTTGACGACGCTCATCCTGCCGTCCGACACGATGCTCTCGGTCATCAGGGAGGTGAGTTCCTGCTCGAGCCCGTACTCGGATGCCGAGCTGCGGACCGGCGCGACGCGTACCGTCTTGATGTGCTCGGGCAGATTGCCGCGGAAGCTGTACGCGCATCCGAGCGCTAGCAGCAGAGGAAGGAGGCTAGATGCCCGTCGAGCCGAACCCGCCATCGCTCCTCCCGGTCGGCGGGAGCTCCGCAAGGGGCACCAGCCGCGGAGTTTCCACCCTGCAGAGGACCGCCTGGGCGATCCTGTCCCCTCTGGACACCGTCACCGGCCTCTCCCCCAGGTTGACCAGCACGACGCCCACCTCTCCCCTGTAGTCCGAATCGACCGTGCCCGGGGAGTTGAGGACCGTCAGCCCCTGCTTCACGGCGAGCCCGCTCCGGGGCCGTATCTGCCACTCGAAGCCGGCGGGGATGGATACGCAGATCCCGGTGGGCACCAGGGCGCGCCCACCGGGATCGATCTGCACATCGCCGTCCACGGCCGCCAGGAGGTCGACTCCGCTGGAGCCTGGAGTCGCGCGTGACGGCAACGGGAGCCCCTGTCCGGACGGCAGCACGGCCACGCCTATCTCGAGCGGCGTGCCGGGGCCGGCAGGGGCTGCCAAGCCTAAGCCTCCGGCTCCGCCGGGGGCTGAGGGTTGTCCTCGAGGTCGCGCATCGTCAGGTTGATCTTGCCGTCGTCGCGGATCTCCAGGACCCTGACCTTCACCCTGTCGCCCTTCTTGAGGACGTCGCTGACCTCGCGGATCCGCTTGTCGCTTATCTCGCTGATGTGCACGAGGCCGTCGGTGCCCGGCATTATCTCCACGAATGCGCCGAACTTGGCGACGGTGGAGACCGTGCCTTCGTAGATCCTGCCCACCTGGGGCACTCCAACGATGGACTCCACTATCTTCAGCGCCCTCTCGGCGGCGGCGGAATCGCTGGAGAGGATGCTGACGGTGCCGTCGTCGGCGATGTCTATCTTGACGCCGGTCTCCTCCGTGATGCCCCTGATGGTCTTTCCGCCCGGGCCGATCAGCTTGCCTATCTTGTCCGTGTTGATCTTGGTCGTGATGACCCTGGGCGCGTACGGGCTGAGCTCCGCTCTCGGCTCGGACAGAGCCGAAGTCATCTCGGAGAGAACGTGCAGCCTGCCAAGGCGGGATCTGTCGAAGGCCTCGGTGAGGATGGCCGTCGAGATGCCCTGGACCTTCAGGTCCATCTGGACTGCGGTCACTCCCTGGGCGGTGCCGGCGATCTTGAGGTCCATGTCGCCGAGGTGGTCCTCCACGCCGGCGATGTCGGTCAGCACAACGTAGTCGTCCCCGTCCTTCACCAGACCCAGCGCGACGCCCGCGACCGGGGCCTTGATGGGCACGCCCGCGTCCATGAGACAAAGGGCTCCACCGCATACGGTGGCCATCGAGGAGGAGCCGTTGCTCTCGAGGATGTCCGACACGACGCGGATGGTGTACGGGAACTTCTCCGAGGATGGGATGACCGCCTGCAGAGCCATCTCTGCCAGGTGACCGTGACCGATCTCGCGCCTTCCCGGTCCGCGGATCGGCTTCACCTCGCCCACGCTGTAGGACGGGAAGTTGTAGTGCAGCATGAAGCTCTTTGTATACTCGCCGATGAGGGCGTCGATCTTCTGCTCGTCGCTGTCGCCACCGAGCGTGGCGGCGACCAGGGCCTGGG
>DIAQ01000043.1:13840-15180 GCA_002414865.1 candidate division Hyd24-12 bacterium UBA5074
ATAGGGCGGATCTGATCGATCGCCCTGCCGTCGCAGCGGACGTGCTCGCGGGCCAGTCGCCTGCGGACATAAGCTTTCTCGACCCGGTCGAGAACAATGTCGTTCATGAGGTTCCAGCGATCGTTACCGGGCTCGAACCCGAAGCGGGCCGCGAGGTCGACGAGGGTCTTCTCGCGGACGCCCTCGACCGTGTCGTGCCACATGCCTTTTGAGCTGTGCCCGTAGGCCGCGTCGAACACGGGACCGGCGACCTCGGCGATGGCCTCGGCCAGCCCCCCGGGGATGTCGGGCCCGGGAACCAGGCGCTTGGTCTTGCCGGCCAGGCGGACCAGCTCCATCTGGAGCTCGCCGATGCGGGCGGCTTCGGTCCTGGCAAGCTCGATCGCCTCGATGACCACGTTTTCGGGGAGTTCCCTGCTGCAGCCCTCGAGCATGACCACGTCGCCGCCGCGGACGGCCACGACCAGGTCGAGCTCGCTCTCGTCTATCGTGTTCATGGGCGGATTGACGACCAGGGCGCCGTCGACCCTGCCGATGCGCACGGCCGAAACCGGGCCGTTCCAGGGGATGTCGGAGAGCATGAGCGCGGTCGATGCCCCGATGAGCCCCAGCAGGTCCGGGTTGTTCTCGGAATCGGAGCTGACGATCATGCAATGGACCTGGGTCTCGCTGGCGTAGCCGTCAGGGAACAGCGGGCGCAGCGGGCGGTCGATCAGACGTGCGGCCAGGACCTCGCTCTCGCTGGGCCTGCCCTCGCGCTTGAAGAAACCGCCGGGGATCTTGCCCGCTGCGTAGCTGCGCTCGCGGTACTCGACGGTCAGGGGGAGGAACCCCTGCCAGGGAGACGGCCTCATGTCGGAGACGACCGCCACGAGTATCTCTGTATCCCCGTAACGGACAAGAACCGACCCGTGGGCCTGCTTCGCCATGTGCCCGGTTTCGAGGACGAGCCTGCGCCCGGCCAGTAGAAGCTCAACTTTAGCTGCAGACATCAAATCATCCTCTCGATACCGGTCCGGCATCTTGAAGTGTGTACACCCCGGCCGCGCTACCTGCGCAGACCGAGATCGCTGACTATCTTGCGGTAGCGCTCGACGTCGTTCTTCTGGAGGTAGTCCAGGAGCCTGCGTCTCTGCCCCACCAGCTTGAGGAGACCCCTCTTGCTGTTGTTGTCCTTGGGGTGCCTCTTGCTGTGCTCGGTGAGCTCGCGGATCCTCTCGGAGAGGATCGCAATCTGGACTTCCGGCCGTCCGGTGTCGGTCTCCGAGCTCCCATGTGCCTTCACGAGTTCGAGCTTTCTCTCAACGCTGAGGGTCATTCCTCCGTAACCTCCATTACGC
>DIAQ01000043.1:15576-23505 GCA_002414865.1 candidate division Hyd24-12 bacterium UBA5074
ACCCCCCGCCCGTCCCGCAGGACGAAGGCGGCGGCCTTCATCGATCTTCCCTCCATCAGGACCGTGGCCCGGTAGCTGCCTGAGGGGGGGAGTATCTTGGCCCTGGGAACCCTCACGTTCAACGTGGGGAAACCAAGGCTCCTGCCCGCTCCCCTTCCCCGGGAGACCGGGCCCGAAGCCGAATAGCTCCTGCCGAGAAGCGCCGAGACCTCGGAGAGGGACGCCGAGCGCACAAGTTCCCTGATGCGCTCGCTCTTGACCGCACCCCCCGAGACGGCAGCCTCGGGAACGACGGTCAGTCCGACCCCTGCACCTCTGCACCATCCGGTCAGGACGGCGGGATTCCCCGAGCGGCCCCGCCCGAAATGAAAGTCATAACCTACAACGAGCTGCCTGAATCCGCAAAGCCCTTCCAGGTGCTCCAGGAACTCGCCGGGGCCCGAGTTCCTCGTCCTCGCATCGAACGGGATGGCCAGCACCCTGTGGGCTCCCAGCCCGCGAAGGGCTTCGAGCCTCTCCCAGGGGGTCGTCAGCCTGAGCGGGATGCCCGGATCGGCCAGGACCTGTCGAGGCAGCGGCTCGAAGCAGACCACTCCGGCCTCCCTGTCCAGGGAGAGCGCAGCCCTCACCACGGCTGCATGGCCGAGATGGATGCCGTCGAAGCTGCCGATCGCCACCACATCCATTCTCATTCGCCCTCCAGGACGGTCGAAGGGCGCATGATCGACCCGTCTCCCTGCCCGACGGCCATGAGCCTGCCTCCGGAGGCAAGGGTCACGAGCCCCTCCACAACGGACTCGAAAGGCAGACCGTGCCTGACCTTCCCGGTGGCAGCTTCGTCCAGGTCGACCCTCGGGAGGAAGTCGAGTGCGTCGAGCATCGGGACCAGGGCCGATGTCGAGTCCGGAGACCTGGAGCACCTGGCGAGGGTCAGCCCTCCGACCGCCAGGCGGACGATCCTGTCAGCATGGGCGCCAGGGCCCAGCACTGCGCCTATGTCCCTGGCCAGGCCGCGCACATAGGTGCCTGCCGAGACGCTCACCGAAAGCCCGATCCGGCCTTTCTCGAGCATTCCCGCATCCCAGTCCCAGGCCTTCACCGACCGTGTCGGCATCTCCGGCGAAACTCCGGACCTCGCGCTCTCGTAGGCCCTGCGCCCCTCGAGGTGGAGCGCCGAGAACTCCGGCACGACCTGGGAGAATTCGCCCGTGAAGCCCTCGAGGGCCTTCAGAACGGCTTCGCGGGTGACGGCTGAGGCGTCGGCCGAGGAGAGCACCTTCCCGGAGGCGTCGCAGGTGTCCGTGGACGCGCCCAGGATGAGGATGAACGAATACCTCTTCGGGCGGCCGGTCAGGTACTGGGACAGTCTCGTCGCCCTGCCCAGGAGGATCGGCAGGACGCCCGAGGCGTCCGGGTCCAGGGTCCCGGCGTGACCGTGCCTCCTGACCTGCCACGCCCTCGCCACCTGCCCCGAAGCTGAGCGGGACGGGATCCCGGCAGGCTTGTCCAGGAGATAGACCGCGCCTCCGTGGAACTCGGCGGGCAGGCTCAACGGTCTTCCAGATCCCTGATGAGGCGCAGGACTTCCTCGCCCTTGGCCACCGATTCATCAGGGATGAAATGGAGCTCGGGCACCGCTCGGACCCTCAGCCTGCCGGCAAGAAGCCTGCGGATGTAGCTCTGGGAGGACTCGACGGCTTCCATGCTCTGCTTCCGCTGATCCTCGTTCCCGAGGATGGAGTAGAAGATGAAGGCATGCGTGCCGTCCGGGGACACCTTGGTCCTGGTTACGGTGATGAACCCGAGCCTCGGATCGGCAAGCTCTCCATGGATGATCCGATCGATCTCCTCTCGGATCGTCTCGGTGAGCCTCTCGGATCGGCGCTGCCGCATATGCTCGAGCCCGGGATGCTCAGAGAGCCCGGGAGACCTCCACGATCTCGTAGCACTCTATGATGTCGCCCACCTTCAGATCGCCGTATCCGGAGAGCCCGATGCCGCACTCGAAGCCGGCGGAGACCTCCCGCTTGTCGTCCTTGAAGTGCTTGAGGGAGGAAAGCTCGCCGTCCCAGATGACGACTCCGTTGCGCACGAGCCGGAAGCGGCTGCCGCGCCTGATGAGCCCGCCCACGACATAGCAGCCTGCGATGGTGCCTATCTTCGGGACCTTGAAGAGATCACGCACCTCGGCTGATCCGAGGAACGCCTCCTTCTTCTCCGGCTTGAGGAGACCCGTCAGGGCCTTCTTCACGGTGTCCTCGATGTCGTAGATGATGCTGAAGGTCTCGATGTCGACCCCCGTGGCGGAGGCCTTCTCGCGCGCCCTGTTGTCAGGCCGGACCCTGAAGCCGATCACCACTGCGTCGGAGGCTGCCGCGAGCATCACATCGCTCTCGCTGATGCCGCCCACGCCGCTCCTGATGATGTCCACGGAGACCTCCTCGGTCCCCATGCGGGTGAGCGTATCGACTATGGCCTCGGCGGAGCCCTGCACATCAGCCTTTATGACCAGCCTGAGGATGCCGCCGGTGCTGGAGGCGGCCTTGTAGAAGTCCTCGAGCGTGATCAGCCGTCTGGACTGGAGTTCGCGCTCCCTCTCGACCAGGTGTCTCCTGAGGCAGATGTCCCTGGCCTCCTGGTCGTTGTCGACCACGGTGAAGGAATCGCCGGCCTCGGGGACGCCCGCGCAGCCCAGGACCTGCACCGGAGTGCTGGGGCCCGCCTCGTCGAGAGGAACGTTGTTCTCGTCATACAGCGCGCGGACACGGCCGCTGCACTCGCCTGCGACCATGCAGTCGCCGTTGTGCAGGGTGCCGTCCTGGATGAGCACATTGACAACAGTGCCCCTGTGAGGATCGATCCGGCCCTCCAGCACGGCTCCGCGGGCGGGCCTGTCAGGGCAGGCCTTGAGGTCGAGCACCTCGGCCTGGAGGAGGATCTTGTCGAGGAGGTCCCTGACCCCGTCACCCGTGATGGAGCTGACCTGGGCACAGAGCGTGTCTCCGCCCCAGTCCTCCACCAGGACCCTGCGGGCGGCCAGGTCCTGCTTGATGTAGTCGGGATTGGCCGTGGAAAGGTCCATCTTGGAGATGGCGACGATTATCGGCACTCCCGCCGCCCTGGCGTGATCGATGGCCTCCTCCGTCTGAGGCATGACCTTGCTGTCGGCCGCCACGACGAGGACCACGATGTCGGTGACCTGGGCCCCTCGCGTTCTCATGGCGGTGAACGCGGCGTGTCCGGGGGTGTCGATGAACGCCACGCGGCGCCCTCCCGGGAGGCGCGCCACATATGCGCCGATGTGCTGGGTGATTCCCCCGGCCTCGGTCGAGATGACGTTGGTGGAGCGGATCCTGTCGAGGAGCGCGGTCTTCCCGTGGTCGACATGCCCCATGATGGTCACCACCGGAGGCCTGGGGACCTCGCGGCAGCTCTTCTCCACCCTGCGGCGCTCCAGGGCCTCGGCCCCGTACTCGGCGACGGTCTCGATGTTGTGGCCGAATTCGGCGGCAACGAGCGAGAGGGTGTCGGCGTCGAGGCGCTGGTTGGCCGTGGCCATGAAGCCTAGCTCCAGGCACTTGGCGATGACCTCGTTCAGAGTCACGCCCATGAGGTCGGCGAGTTCCGACAGGCTCGTGAACTCCGTGACCTTGAGGACGCTGCCCTCGGAGTCGGACTCGGCGAGCTGCCTGTCGTGCCGCTCCTGCTTCTCCTCGCGGTACCTGCGGCGGCGCTTCTTCTGCGTGCGGACCTGGCTCGCGCCCATCTGGGCCACGGTGTCGCGCACTGCCTTCACGGCCTCCACCGACACCTGCACCTTCTTGCGGCGCTTACGCTTCTTCTTGGACCGAGCCGCGCGGTCGCGGGCCTCCTGCTTCTCCTTCTCGAAGCGGCCCTTCACACTGCGCACCTGCTCCTCGGTGATGGTGCTCATGTGGCTCTTCACCGGGATGCCCATCTCGGTGAGGACCTTGACCAGGGCTTCGCTGGAGATGTTGAGCTCGCGAGCCAGCTCGTATACGCGCTGCTTCTTCTCGGTATCAGGCATCGCCTGCACCCACTTCCTCACTCGGCGACGCCGAGGCCGCCTCGGCCCGGAGCTTTTCGACCTCCAGGCGCTTCTCCTCGACAAGGCGCAGCGCCTCGCTATGCATTTGTTCGACCCTTACGGGGCCCACCCCGTGCACATCGAGCAGATCCTCTCGCGAAGCCTCCGCGATCGAATTCGCGGAATCGTAGCCTGCAAGCCGCAGCCTCTCCAGAAGTTTTTCGTTCATCCCCTGGATCTCGGAGGCTTCGACGTGGAGCATGTCCTCCCAGCGCCTGTTCTCCTCCCAGAGGGACTGAGTCTCGATATCGATGCGACCGCCGATGAGCTCTCCGGCAAGGCGGACGTTATGGCCGTTCTTCCCTATGGCGAGAGACAGATGATCATCCGGCACGACGGCGACCATCCGCAGCCTGTCGTCACCCGATGCGGGGTCGACATCGCGGTGCTGCTCTACATGCAGGACGGTCGCCGGCAGGAGCGCATGGGTGACGAGGACGCGCTTGTCCATCGTCCACGGGATGATGTCGATCCGCTCGCCGTTCAACTCGCGCATCACGGACTGTACGCGCGAACCCTTCACACCGACGAAAGCTCCGACGGCATCGACCCTGTGGTCGTTGCTCGCGACGGCGAGCTTCGTGCGGACTCCTGCCTCGCGGGCCATCGCCCGCACCTCGACGACGCCCTCCTCGATCTCGGGCGCCTCGCGCTCGAAGAGCCTCTGCACCAGGACCGGCGTGGCGCGGGAGAGCACCAGCTGGGGTTCGGTGGACTCGGGCTTCTCGACGCGGATGAGAACGGGGACGATGGGGTCGTTCTGGTTGTAGCGCTCGCCTCTGGCCCTTTCCTCGGCAGGCACGACGGCTTCGATGCGCCCCGCGACCTGCACGAGGACCCTGTTCCTGTAGACCTGCTGCACGCGGCAGCGGGGAATCAGCTGGCCGATCTTGTCCGAGTACTCCTTGAAGACCTGCTCGCGCTCTGCATTCCTCACGAGGCTCAGGAACTCCTGGCGGAAGACGTTGACGGAAGCCCTGTCGAACTCGGAGATGTCGACCGGGACGGGGACCTTCTCCCCTTCCTCGGCGTCGGGCTTGATCTTCCTGGCCTTCTTCTTCTGGATCTGGAGGTGGTCCTGGCCTTCCTCCACCTTGTCCACGACATCCATCATGGCTTCGAGCTTCACGTCTCCGGACTGGTGGTCCCAGGAGATCCGGACATCCTGCGGAGTCCCGTACTCGCGGGTCGTAGCCTTGATCAGGGCGGAGAAGAGGCTCTTCACCAGAACCTCCCTGTTCACGCCCTTCTCGCGGACCAGCCTGGCCAGGGCATCAATACGCTCGTAATTGGACAATTGACCTCTCCCTAGAGTACGGGCCGGCGCTGCCCGGGGGTCATTTCCTGTCTTTCGCGCGGCCCTGTGCCTCCAGCACCTCGACCGCCCTGACCACCATCGACACTGGAATGATGCGGTTGTCCGGCAACTGCAGGCAGCCGCCGTCGTATCCGAGGAGCTCGCCCTCGACGGTCTCGCTCTCGAGTTCGACCCTCACGGTCCTCCCAACCGAACGCACCCAGTCTATCTCGCTCTCGAGGCGTCGCCCGATCCCCGGGGAGCTCACTTCCAGGAGGTAGGGATCCTGCATCTCGAGATCCCTGTCCATGAGATCCTCGATGGAACGCGAAAGGGCGGCGCATTCTCCTATCGTGACCCTGCCCGGCCGATCGACCAGCACGCGGAGCAGCATCCTCCGACCAATGCGGATCCAGCTCGTGTCCACGAGGAGGAGGCCTGCCTTCGTAGCAAGCTGTTCGATGCCCTGCTTCAGGATAGCTGCATCCACCGAGCCGAGTCCTTCCGAATGGTACAACAGCACAACCTGCGTGATCGCCAGGCTCGTCCCGGCGGTCACGCGTGGCGCGAGTTGCTTCGGAATTTAGCTCTGGAAGCGCATCCTGGCAAGTGTCGGGGAGCTTCTCAAGGGGCGACCGGAGTCAGTACCTGCCCCGAGACGATGTCCAGCCGGAGCCTCTCCAGGAAGGGGGAGAACTCCCTGGCGATCTGTGTTTCGGTCTGATCGCCGACCTGCCTCATGAGGGACTCGCTCAGATATCTGGACTCCTCGGGGCCGAGGATCTCCTCGAGCGCCTGCCTGTCAGCCGCCACCCTCGAGAGGAGCTGGTCGCGGAACCGGTCCGTGAAGCGAGGTATGCCCCACCAGAAAGACGACAGTGCCTCGTACTCGATGCTCAGCCTCGTCCCGACAAGCTGAGCGTTCCCCGGATCGGCGGCGACAAGGCTGTCCAGCTTCCCGAAGGCATTCCCGATGATGCTCCCGGGGATCCATGGCTCGGAAGCAGCCCCCTCGCCGGCGGCCTGAGGCCCGCCCACCCGCTCCATCATCTGCCGGAACCGCAGAGCGACACCAGGGTCGACACCCCTCTGGAATTCGCTCTCCGCTATCAGGACGCACTTCGACAGGAAGGAGTCGTACTGGAGCGCGACGTCCATGATCCTGAGCAGCCTGGGTCTCCACGAGGCCGGCTCGGAATCGGGATCCATGACCTCGCGCATCGCAGTGTCGAGGAGGCTCACTCCACCGGGCCAGTCCGGCGCCCAGAGGGAACCGTCATAGATCAGCTGCGAGCAGAAGAAGACGAGGGAGTCGATCGCCCCCGGATCGCCGTCCTGCAGTCCCGCCAGCGATCCGACGATGTACTGCATGGGCAGGGGGACTGTCGTGGAGGCGAGCGCGGAATCCACCTCGGCCCTGATCCCCGTCGTGTCCCCGGATGTCCATCTCTCGTAGAGGTTCCAACCCTCGGCGGTGGCAGCGGCCTGGGCCGGAAGCGCGACCGCCATCTCCGGGAGCCTGGGGCTGCCGGATTCCCCTGCCATCGCGAGGAGTTCCGACGCCAGGCTGTCGGCTGCCGCGGGATGCGTCGCCATCATCAGGCCCGAGAACCAGTAAAGGCGGTTGTCCCTGCGCATCGCCTTGCGGGCGTCGTCGGTCGGGTCGGTTTCGTCCTTCTCCAGGCCGTATAGCCAGAGGATGTGGGAAGCGTCGCGCCAGCCGCCGAGAGGGCCGATCGTCCCCGCCTGGGCCACGTAGTCGGCTCTGCGATGCGCGTGGAGATCGTAGGCCCTGCGCATCGAGTGCATGGCCTGGGCGGGAAGGCCCAGCCGCGTGTATGCCAGCGCGAAGTTGTTGTGCAGCTCTGCATAGTCGGGGGCGCGCACGGCCAGGGATTCATACGCCGCGAGGGCGCGCATGGATACGTCGAGAAGGGCCTGCTGGTCAGGAGTGTAGCCCTGCTGCTCGAGAAGTCTGGTGAGAGGCTGGCTGGTAGGCTGGATTATCAGAGCCCGGGTCAGATAGGCGCTGCCGAGGCCGTACCATCCCCCCAGCTCGGACGGGTTCGTCCTCACACAGTTCCTGAGCCATGCCACCGAGCTGTCGCACAGGACGGAGGCATCCGCGTATCTCGTCAGGGCTTCGGTGCGCCGCGTCTCGTCACCCGTCTGCTCCCACGCGATGGCCGCGTTGCCGGCCAGGGTCAGGTCGGACTCGATGCGCTCCAGATACATGTCCTTCCCGACGAACAGCAGGTGCCCGGAGCGCATGGCGCTGAAGTAGTCGGGCAGCGCCACGGGAACGGTGTAGAGGATCACCCCGGCCAGCGGCACGATCCACAGCCGGGAGACCTTCCTGCCGGCCTGTCCGGCTCCTGAGAGCAGCAGCCCGGTGTAGAGCGTGAGGAGGAATGCGGACGGGGGCCATCTCAGGCTCACCGAGACCACCGCCTCCGCCAGGAGCGAGACGCAACCCGTGATCAGGCCGAGGGTCAGGAGGTCCGTGTCCTTCCTCCGGGCGGCC
>DIAQ01000043.1:23856-26476 GCA_002414865.1 candidate division Hyd24-12 bacterium UBA5074
TGCTCGGTGTTGTGGCTCACTCCGAGCAGGTTGTAGTCGGGGTTCCTGAACCGGGGGAAGACCACCTGGAAGGTTCCCGGACCCCATCCCTGGATGGGCTTCTCCTCGAACATCGCCAGGCTGCCGGTCCATATCACGAGGCGCACCTGCGCAGTCCCGTGGGCCGGGTCGGCCAGCTCGATGAACCTCGTCCTCATGGAGGAGAAGACCACGAGGAGCGCCGCCACGGCCGCGCCCAGGGGTATGAAGCGCTTCCATCCCGCGGATTTCTGGCGGAGCGTGAGCACGAGGCCCATGAGACCCATCCCCGCCACGAGCCCGATCATGCTCCCGCGCGTTCCGCTGCTGACGATGCAGAGCACGCAGGCGGCCGTGATGAGCAGCGCCAGGGCTATCCTCAGGATGGGCCGGAACGACCGGGTGAGCATGAATGCCACGCCTACGGGGATGAACGAGGCCATGAAGCTCCCGAGGAGGTTCGGATTGCCCAGGGAGCCCGAGAGCCTGCCGGCGATGCTCAGGTAGATGTCCCACGGAAACATTATGACGTTCATCCACTGGAGCGCCGTATAGATGCACAGGAGCCCCGTGGCGGCCACCAGGCCCCACAGCACGGTAGTCCTGGCCTTCCGGTCGAGCAGGAGGCCGGCGGTTCCTCCCACCATCCCCAGGGCGGCGAGGGAATAGATCGTATGGGGGCCGTAGACGCTCCGCAGTCCTGTGAAGTGCCTGATCACCATCCATGCGAGGAGTGCTGCGAAGCCGGCCACGAGCGGCAGCCCCATCCTCTCGTTCAGCTTCACTCCGCGCGCTATCGCGACGCCGAGAACGAGAGACAGCGCGGCTGCGGAGATGACGTATGCGACTTCCTTGGAAAGGATGCTGGACCTGTTGTTGGGATATATCGCGAAGACGACCGCGAAGATCGTCACGATCAACAACCAGGCTGCTATCCTACGCTCCAAGGGAGCCTCCCCTCGACTGCCCGGCGGCCTTCTCGCCGCGCTGGATGAAGAACGCCACGACGGCTGCGAATCCCAGTGCGTGAACGAAGACGAGGACCGCCTGATAGGGCTTCAGCGTCGGCAGGAGCAGCGCAAGCACGCCGAGCAGGGCGCCCACGCTCCAGAGCATGACCACGGCCTGCCGGTGGCTGAATCCGATCCTCATCAGCCTGTGAGCGAGGTGGTTCCTGTCCCCCGAGGTGATCGGGGCGCGGGTCCTGATCCTGTAGATGACCACCAGCATCGTGTCGAGGAGCGGGACGGCGAGGATGAGCAGAGGCGAGAAGACGGATATCTCCCTGATGGAGCCGTCCGGCGTGTACACGCCCAGCACCGCCACCACCCCCAGGGTGAAGCCGAGGAAATTCGAGCCGCAGTCTCCCATGAAGATCGTGGCAGGGTTGAAATTGTAGACCAGGAAGCCCACGCAGGCTCCTGCAAGCCCTGCGCAGATGAACGCCACGGCATCGTTCCTCGCCAGGAGGTTGATGACTGCGAAGAACACCGCGGCCAGGGCGGCGATGCCGCCCGCGAGTCCGTCCGCATGATCGAGGAGGTTGACCGAATTGGTTATCCCGAGCAGCCAGAGGACCGTGATGGGCGCGGCGAGCCAGGCCAGCCTGCTTCCCTCGAGGAAGATGCTCAGCCTCAGGCCGTTCAGGACGAAGTACGCTCCGACGGCAGCGACCGCGAGCGACTGGAGGAGCAGCTTCGTCTTCGGGCGGAGCTCCAGCATGTCGTCGAGCAGGCCTGTCAGAGCCATCAGGAAGCCCCCGGCCACCACCATTATGCCGAGTGTCTTCCAGTTGAGCGGGGTGTCGGCGGCAGCTCCCTCCCCCAGCCCCGGGAACAGGACGAGCCCGATCACGATCATCGCCGCGAACGACAGATAGATCGACGCCCCCCCGAGGAGCGGAGTGGCCATCAGGTGCTTCTTCCGGTTGCCTGGCCTGTCGACGAAATCGGTGTGGAGGGCTGCCCGGCGCGCGAGCGGAGTAAGCAGCAGGGCCAGGACCAGCGCTCCGGCGAAGGAAAACAGCATGTGCTGGATCGAATCAAGCATCGGTGTCCATCCTTGCGCCGTCCTCGCCGAAGACGTGGATGCCGGCGGGATCGAGGCCGAATCCGACGCTCTCGCCGGGTTCCGCCTCCACTGTGGGATCCACCCTGACGACCGTGGTGGAGCCATGGAAGTCTATGTACAGTATCTTCTCGTTCCCCAGGGTCTCCACGACCTGGATGACGCCCTGCAGGCGGCCCGGGATCTTCACGTGCTCGGGTCTCGCTCCTATGCGATAACGGCCGTCGGGCACCCGCAGGCCTTCGGCCAGGATCCCGCCGTCTGCGAGCCTGGCTGTCCCGCCGGCCACGGCGGAGTCGTAGACGTTCATGGAGGGGCTGCCTATGAACCCGGCGACGAATTCGTTGGCGGGCTTCGAGTAGAGGCTCATCGGAGAGGCGATCTGCTGCACCGCTCCCGCGCGCAGGACGACGATCCTGTGACCGAGCGTCATGGCCTCGACCTGGTCGTGCGTCACATAGAGCATGGTCGCGCCCAGACGCTTGTGGAGAAGGCTCAGCTCGCTCCGCATCTGCACCCTCAGCCTGGCGTCGAG
>DIAQ01000043.1:26874-27618 GCA_002414865.1 candidate division Hyd24-12 bacterium UBA5074
ATGTCCGCCGCCTCGCCCACCCGCTTCCTGATCCCGTCGCGGGGAGTGCGCCTCATCTTCAGAGCGAAGCCCATGTTGTCGAACACGCTCATATGAGGGTAGAGGGCGTAGTTCTGGAAGACCATGGCCACGTCGCGGTCGCTCGGGTCGACATCCGTCACGTCCCTGTCCCCGATGAAGACCCTGCCCTCGGTGGGCTGCTCCAGGCCCGCCAGGATCCTCAGCGCAGTCGACTTGCCGCATCCGCTCGGCCCCACCAGCACCAGGAACTCCCCGTCGGGAACATCCAGATCGAGCCCGGACAGGGCTCGGACGTTCCCCCCGAATACCTTGCCGACGCCGGAGAACGCAACCCGGGCCATCGCTACTCCCCTGTGACGATCACGGAGACCTCGTGGCCGAGATAGCCGGCCCGGACCGGGTTCAGCCGGTCCGGCACCCACATGTACCCGTCAACCATGAAGACGTACCTGCAGCCGCCTCTCGGGAGCGGCATCTCGAGGGTCCAGAAGCCGTCCTCGCCGAGAGTCATGGCGCCGATGCCCGGATCCAGCCTGCCGCCTGCCTCTGACAGCCCTCCCCAGCCGTTCATGTCTCCGATGACCTGGACCGTGGAGGCATCGGGCATCCACAGCCGGAAGGCATTCCCCTCCGGCAGGTGGGCCGGGGTGAGCGCCGCGCATCCCGAGAGGGCGGCCGTGGCCGCCGCAAGCGCTATCAGTCGTTTCATCGCAGGGCTATCCT
>DIAQ01000002.1:0-1797 GCA_002414865.1 candidate division Hyd24-12 bacterium UBA5074
CAGGGCGTCGACCGTGGTTCCGTCGGCAAGCCTCTCGCTCCCCTCTCCTGCGAATCCCCTGCAGTCGAAGGAATCGAAGCCCCGGTGGAAGCCGAAGTCCTCGGAGAGGAAGACCACGTTCAGGATGGCGGATGTCCTGTAACCGCCCGAGTGGAGGATGGTCGGGATGGTTTCTAATGCGGGGTCGAGCCCGTAGAACGCCCCTCCCCTGAAGCCCGCTCCGGTCGCCCTCGGCGGCAGCCCGGTGAAGATCGAGGCCACCGAGGGGAGCGTCCAGGAGCTCTGTGCCTGGCACCGCGCGAAAAGCGTCCCGGCAGCGGCCAGGCTGTCCAGGACCGGGGATGTCGGCCTGTTGCAGCCGTAGCAGCCGAGATGGTCCGCCCTCACCGTGTCCAGGATGACCAGCACGACATTGGGGCCGCCGCTCCCGCCTCCGCACGCGCAGAGCGCCAGCAGGACAGCTGCCAGAAGGCATCTGACACGGGTCATCAGTGCCCGGCCTCCAGCCAGTTCGCTCCGACGCCGGTGCCGACCTTCAAGGGCACCTGCAGAAGTCCCTCCATCTCCATCGACTCCCTCATTATCTGGACAGCCCTGCCGGCCAGGGACCGTGGCACGGTCGCGACCAGCTCGTCATGAACCTGCAGAACAAGGCCGGCCCCCTCCAGCTCGGCCTCGAGCGCCCCCGCGACCTTCAGCATGGCGAGCTTCACTATGTCAGCCGCCGAGCCCTGTACCGTCGTATTCACAACCATGCGCTCCAAAGCCTTGCGCTGTGTTCCGCGGGCGGCTGCGAACTCCCCGAAGAGTCTCCTCCTGCCCGTCAGGGTCCTGGTTTCGCCGGTCGCTTCCGCTTCGGATATGCACCTTCGCAGGAATGCGTCGATCTCCGGGTAGATGTCGAAATACCTGTTGATGAGGGAGGCGGCCTCACCCCTGGGGATCGAGAGTCTCTGGGAAAGCCCGTGGGCGCTGATTCCGTAGACGATGGAGAAGTTGACCTCCTTGGCCCTTCTGCGATGCTCGGGACTGTCGTCGCCGAAGACGGCCCGGGCGGTCGCGGAATGGATGTCCTCGTCGTTCTCGTAGGCCCGCCTGAGTGCGCCTTCGCCGGCCAGGGAGGCGAGCACCCGCAGCTCGATCTGCGAATAGTCGGCCGATACGAATACCTGTCCCTCCCCGCCGGGCACGAAGCAGCTCCTTATCGACCTTCCCCTGTCGGTCCTGATCGGGATGTTCTGGAGGTTCGGGTCGCTGGAGCTGAGCCTGCCCGTGGCGGTCACCGCCTGGTTGAAGCTGGTGTGGATGAGGCCGGTCCGGCGCGAGACGAATCCCGGCAGCTTCTCCACATAGGTGGAGACGAGCTTCGACAGCTCCCTGTGCTCGATCACCATGTCGACGAACGGGTGCATGCCGGCCAGCGCCTGCAGGACGGTGTATCCCGAGGAGTCGCCTCCCTTGCCGGTCTTGCGTATCCTGGGTAGGCAGAGCCTGTCGAAGAGGACCTCGGACACCTTCGCCGGGCTGTTCAGGTTCACATCGCAGCCGGCCAGCTCCGAGGCCTTCGCCTCGAGGGTCCGCAGCTCCTCGAGGAACTTCCCCCGGATCTCCTCCAGCCTGGCCAGATCCAGCCCGACGCCGCGCCTCTCCATCGAGGCGAGCACCGGTACGAGGGGCAGCTCGATATCCCTGTAGACGCGGTCGAGACCTGCGTCCCGAGCCAGGCGCTCCTCCAGGTCCGCGGTGATCCTCCTGCAGGCACGGGCTCGCGCCACGGCTTCGGAAGGATCTCCGGGA
>DIAQ01000002.1:2078-2941 GCA_002414865.1 candidate division Hyd24-12 bacterium UBA5074
CCCGGCAGGCTGATGCCCTTTGCTGCCGCCATCTGGTCGAGGGTCCTGCCGGGATCTCCCGATGACAGGAGGTAGTCGGCGAGGGTCGGATCGCCTCTCGGCCCTCCGTCGGGAGCTCCACAGCTTCGGAGCAGGTGGAGCATCCCCTTGGAGGACGAAGCTGCGAAGCCGCCGGCCAGCAGATCCCCCAGCCTGCTGGGCGAGTCCGGGTCCGAGAGCGGGAGGGTTGCGGCATCTGCTCCCGTGACCACGGCGAAACCTTCGCAAGAGAGATCGGACCCGGCGCCCCTCATGCCCCAGGCCTCCACGAAGGCGCGTGCGTCTCCTCCGGGCTCTTCCTCCCGGATGTCCCGCTCCCCCGGGAAGGGAATCTGACCGCCGCCGGCCTGTACTGCGGTCCCGTCGATCCCCTGCCCGGAAATCCTGGACTTCAGCTTCCTCATGCCGAGGCGCTCGAGCATCGATGGAGCGCTCTCAGGATCCGGAGCCTTCAGCCTGAAGTCCTCGAGGTCGAAGTCGCCGAGCGCGTCACGGCGGAGCTCCACGAGTTCCCTGCTCATCCTAACCAGGTCCCTGGAGGCCTCCAGCCTGGCGCGGAGGGAGTCCGGGCTGACCCTGTCGAGGTGGGCATAGATGTCGTTCAGTCCATCGAATTCACCGAGAAGGGCGAGCGCTGTCTTCGGGCCGATGCCCCTGGCGCCGGGGATGTTGTCGGAGGAATCCCCCGCGAGGGCCAGATAGTCGGCGACCTTCGAGGGGGGCACTCCGAGAACCTTTTCCACCTCCGAGGCGGAGAGAGGGATGCTCCGCGCCCCCGGCCTCGCGGGCTGCACCATCCCCACGCCGGGTCCGACCAGCTGCAG
>DIAQ01000002.1:3215-7683 GCA_002414865.1 candidate division Hyd24-12 bacterium UBA5074
GATGAAAGGATGTCGACCAAGATGCCGTCAGATGCAGCCCTCTCGACGGCCGATGCGATGATGTCGTCGGCTTCGAAGCCTTCGCGCCTCATCTCCGCGATGCCCATGCTCCTGACCAGCCCGGGCGCCATCTCCATCTGGAACACCATCTCGGGGGGCGGCAGGGGCCTGTTGGCCTTGTAGCTCTCGTAGATGGAGCTGCGGAATCCCTTTCCCGGGGAGTCGAAGGCGGCCAGGACATATCCGGGCGAGTACATGTCCAGGTAGGAGTAGATCTCCCCCATCAGGTACATCAGCCCGCTCGTCACCGCTCCGTCAGGCGCTCTCAGCGGGTTCCTGGACATGGCGAAATGGCCCCTGTAGATGAGCCCCATGCAGTCCACGAGGAGCATCCTCCGGGCGGCTGGAGCGTTCTCAGGCTGCATCGAAGATGTCCATGGCTGCCTTGACGACGTCCTCGACGCATATCGTCGAGAAGCACTCCATCGAGTCCTCCGGGCAGGTGCGCCTGAAACAGGGCGAGCACGCCGCACGCCCCTTCACGATGCGCACCGAGCGACCGAGCGGAGCGGTCCACACCGCGGATGTCGAGCCGTACACAACCACGGTCGGGACGCCCAGCGAAGCGGCCAGGTGGGCTCCCCCCGAATCGTTGCCTAGCGCGAGCATTGCGCACGACAGCCTCGCCGCAAGCTCGTCGAGCGGCAACCCCGCCCGGACAATCGAGCCGTCCACCCCGGAAGCCATCTCTCCGAGCTGTCCGGCTTCGGAGGAGGAGCCGTAGAAGACAACCGCCAGCCCGGTCCTCCTGGCCAGCAGACCGGCCGCCTCCGGCATCGACGGCCACATCTTGGCCCTGCCGAAGGCGGCTCCGGGAAAGACCGCCAGATGCTTCTCGCCGCTGCACGGACCTGGTGCGGGCGTCGGAGCGGCCGGGTGGAATCCGGCCTCTTCCGCAAGCCTCTCGTAATCGATGCTGTGATGATGATTGCGTCCGGGCAGAGGCCTGACGGGGTGCGTCAGCAGAAGTCTCCTGAACTGCCCCGAGTGCCCGATGCGCTCGGGGATGCCGGCCGTGAAGCCCGCCCAGGCGCTGGAGAACGAGTCCGTCATGAGCAGGAGGGAATCGAATCTCCCCCTGGGGATCGGCTCTCCTGAGGGCAGCGCCTCGGATCCCGGGAGGAATACGCCCACGAGCGGGAGAAGGTTTGCAGGGAGACAGTACGAGACTTCATCCCGGCCTTTCGCGATGCCGGTCAGCGCCCCCATGCTCATGACGAGGTCGCCGAGCCAGTTGGGAGCCCTCACGAGCAGCTTCAGACGCCCCATCCCCTCCTCACCAGGAGCGACCATGACTCGAGGAATCCTGGCACGCTCCTCGATGGACCCGGCGCCCACGAAGGGAAGTCGCCGTGCCTGTCCAGCCCGGCCACGGGGATCCCGAAGGCGCAGGCCGCCGCCCAGAGCCCGGGTGAGTCTACCGCAGCGGCAGCAGCGCCCGCGAGCACTGCGGCCCTCGTGGCCCTGTCCATGCCTGCCACAGGACCCTTGGGATCGTCCATCAGGACGACTCGCAGCGGCATCTCGGCCCTCGACTTCCCGAGGATCTCGGCAGCCGCCCTGCCTGCCGCGATGTAGGGAGTCGGCGCGCCGGCCGTGGGTGAGAGGACCTTTCTCGCCATCGACTCGTCCTGCTGGAGCGGTCTGGGGCGATAGTTTCGGTCCGAGGCCATGCCGAGGCTTCCGCACAGGAAGTGAAGGCTCTCGGGCAGCGGCCGGTCGCCGGTCCTCACAACGACGTTCGCCCCTGCGCAAGGGAAGCCCGCCACCCGTACCCTTGCGCCGGTCGAGAGGAGGAACGCGTCCGTGGACGCATCGCTCCGTCCGCCTGCCAGAATGACGATGCTCCGGCCCTGCGGCTTCTGTCCGGGCGGGCACGATCTGCCGGAAATCCTGTACACGGACGGGGGTCTGCCTGCCAGGGCCGCGAGGTCTGCATCATCCTCCCTCGCCCATAGCGACTGCTCCGTCCCAGGGAACGAGACCGAGAGATTCTGGAGCAGGAAAAGCGCGGGCCAGATGTCAGCGGGAGAGGGGCCCTGGACGACACCGACCGTATCCGGCGCCCTCAGGTCGTCGGGGATCGAGATGATCTCGCCATCGGCCTGCTCGCCCCCTTTGCGGAACAGCCTGGAGATCAGGTTCACTCGAGATCCTCGAGCAGCGCCCGGGCCATGTCGGCGGTCGCGGCATCCCCGGAGCCCGCCAGGTCCGACAGGGTGACCATCGCCTCGGTCACCCCCCCGTCTCCGTAGAGCGCCAGCGCGCGAACTATGCGGTGCATCCCGTCTCCGGCATATGCGGAATCGAGGAGGGCGCAGACCTCATTGGCTTCTTCGCATCGACCCGCCTGCACGAGCGCGAAGGAGAGGTCGAGCGCAGACCAGTACTGCCTCCTGCGGGTCGTGGCAGAGGCCAGGGATGCGCGGAATTCGGCGACGGCATCCTCAGGGCGCCCCATGTAGAGCAATGCGGTGCCGGAAGCCCTGTGCTCGAGCCATTGCGAGCCGGTGACTTCCGTCAGCTCCCGGATGGCCATGCTGTCCAGCCCGCAGCACCAGGCCAGCCTTCCATACCAGTAATCCTCAAGCCCTGGCTCCAGCGGAAAGGCCTCCAGGTCCTCGATCAGCCATTCGGCCCTGTTGGCGTGCCCGGCGTAGAGGGCTTCCTCCAGCAGTCTGCAGAGCACACGGGCCTGCCCGCCGGACGAGCCCTCTTCCTGCCACGCGGCGCCCGCCTGCCACAGCAGGCCGGTCTCCTCCATCTCGACGGGCGAAGGATCGAGGATCAGGCAGCAGATCATCATGAAGGCGATTTTCGATACCCCCCGAGCATTCTACCTGCGAGCCGGAGGTAGCTGAACGCGCCGAAAATGACCGCGGCCAGCGCGATGTAGCCGCTGATGCCTGTCAGGACGGAGTAGACGGCCTTGCCCGGGAGTGCTATCCGGCCGGCCGCAGAGCAGGCCAGCACATAACTGAGGACCACGACGAGGCGCTCCCCCGTGGGTATGGCCACCGCGGGGCGGCCCACTCCCCAGGAGATGACGGTCGTCGCCAGCAGGACCAGGAGATGGTATCCTGCGAGTATCCCCGCTATGGTGGCATCGATGGCGCCCGCCCTGGCCATGACGAGGATTGCGATGGAGAGGAAGATCTTGTCGGCGGTGAAGTCGAGTATCTTTCCGTCATAGCTGGTCTTGTGGATCCTGCGGGCGATCCAGCCGTCGAGATAGTCGCTGACCGCCGCCGCGAGCACGATCCAGAACACGAGCAGCGGAGAGGCGCCCAGCACTGCCGCCAGACCCACGGCGGGTCCGGCGGAGAGCCGGAAAATGGATACCGCGGCGGGGATGGCCGCAGCTCTGGCGCGGCCGGGCTCGTTATGGGGCATACGAGCTCCCCGCACCGAAGAACGGGTCTATCTCGTCGGTGTAGACGAATCGCCCTTCCGGAATATCTCCCTCGGTGAGGATCCTCCCCACCAGTCTCTCCAGATCGGCGCTGCCTATGAATTCGTCCGGGAGGAAGCGGCCGTCAGGCGCGAGGCTCATCCAGCCCGCCGCCACCACTGCGGCCAGGGACTGGCCGTAGTCGTCTCCGGCAAGGTCCGGGGGTATGGCGGGAAGGCTCGAGAGGATCGTGAAGAGGTCGTGCCTGCCATACCATGTCAGCGCGATCCCGAGATCCCTCCTCGTGGCCGGGAGGCGCATGCCGCGTCCTTCGAGACATGCCTCCGCCATGTCGGGGCGGCCCTCGGACACGAGCAGGCAGACAAGCGGCACGAGACATGTGCGATCCCCCGCGAGCAGCTTGGAGCGAAGGGCCGAAACCGGGTCGTCGGAGGCGGCGAGGATCTGCACGGGGGTCGTCGGTGTGGCAAAGGAGCCCAGGCCGGTGATCTCCAGAGGCGGAAGACCTGCGTCGAACAGGTTCAGCTCCAGCCTGCGGAGGAGAAGGGGCGTGACGGGACCTCCGTCGTCGACTCCCGCCCTGAGCATCCAGGCTGTGCTGTCCGGGCGCTGGGCATGGGACGGGGCCGCCGCGACGAGGAGCAGGATGAAAAGGAGGATGGAGCGGGCAACGGGATTCGAACCCGCGACATTCAGCTTGGGAAGCTGACACTCTACCATCTGAGCTATGCCCGCTCCGAACGGGGCTATTGAATAGGGCAACCCGGCTCCTCCGTCAAGTTAGACATCGACGAGCTCGGCTGTATACACTTTTCTGGCTTCACCTTCCAGCCACCATCCGCGATCGTCGCGTCCGACCGAAAGCAACCCGCCCCCGCGCGTCACCAGCTCGACTGGAAGTGCGGCCCTGTCGAGCATCGAGGCGACGAACGCAACCGCGACCGCTCCCGTCCCGCACGCCAGGGTCTCGCCCTCGACCCCCCTCTCCCATGTCCT
>DIAQ01000002.1:8103-24634 GCA_002414865.1 candidate division Hyd24-12 bacterium UBA5074
AGGCTGCATTCGCGTTCGCCCGAGGGTGCGGCGAGCCTCCTGGAGAGGAAGCGGAGAACCGGATCGGGCATCCAGACCCTCACCGCGCCCGATGGGCCGAGCAGTCCCCGGTGCGTGCCGCTGTCGCTCCGGAAGACCACCGAGCCGCCCTTCCCCAGACCCCTGTCTACGGCGAACCTGACGATGCACCTCGCCCCGTTCCCGCACATCGAAGCCGGCAGGCCGTCGCTGTTGCAGTACCTCATCCTGAAGTCGGCCTCCGGGTCGGCGCGGAGCTCGAGGAGCCCGTCGGCGCCGACCGAGATGCCCCTGCTGCACATCCTGCGGATGAGCGCGGGGGTCAGCACCTCGTCGAGCGAGCCGTCGCGGTTGTCCACGACAATGAAGTCGTTTCCCGCCCCGCTCATCTTGGTGAAAGCCAGGCGCATCTCAGCCTTCCGCCCCGCCCGTTCGCCCGAGGCCCTCCAGGGCCGGTGCATATCCGGGGCTTTCCTCCAGAGCCTGGATATACTGGGCCCGGGCCTCGTCCGGCATGCCGGACTGCTCGAAAAGTGTTCCCAGATCGGCGCGGAGGGCTCCATCGGGTCCGAATCTGGACAGATAGACCTCGAAGTCCCCTGCGAGCTGCTCGACCGGATACCGCCCGGCCAGATGCAGCCTGGTGAGTTCCTGCAGGACGCCGGTGGCGTCGTCGATGCTGCCCGAGGATGAACAGAGGAGGACCAGCGACGCGGACAGGAGGTCGGGCGCCCCGTTCGCCCTGCCTGCCCTCGCGAGCGAGACGGCTGTGGGGAAAGGCTCCGTGACGGCCTGCATCGCAGCGTCATAATCCTCGAAGAGCCCCTGGAATCTCTGGTCATAAAGCACGCCGGGCACGGGCGCGATGCCCGCTGCACCGAGCCTGAACACCCTCAGCGAAGGTCCCTGGTACACCAGCCCGAAATCCCGGAGGCTGTCCGGGGAATACTGCATCGACAGCGCGGCGCAGCCCGCAGGCACCTCGGTCCGGCCAGAGAGGTACAGCAGCCCCCCGGTCGAGCGGTCGAGCGTGAAATCGGCCTGGTACACGACAAGGCTGCAGCGCCTCGACTCCATGAACCGCGCCAGGCTGTCCTCCGGCTCGAAGATGCACCCGGCGAACTCCTGGATGGTGCGCCTGTTCTGCAGATTCTCGAAGAATGTCGCCGTCACCACGGGCCGCCCGGCGTAGGCGGATATCATCCCCGAGAGGTGCCAGTAGCCGAGGACGGCCTCGTCCTCCCTGGTCGACCTCTGCAGCCATCTCAGGAGGCCCGCCAGCTCGTTCTCGGAGAGCAGCGAGGCGTTCCCTCCGGCGTGGAGACCGGCGCTGTCCAGCACTCCCGCGACCGGGACCAGGAAGAGCGCCTGGAGACCGAGGAGCATGGTCATGGCCACGGCCCGCCAGCGAACCCTCGACGCGATCTCGACCATGACCGGTACGATTGCGACGGCAAGCAGCACATGGAGCCTGTCGAAGAAGATGTATGCAGCCAGCGACACTGGCAGCGCCCACCTGAGCATGCTCTCGCCCCTGCTCCAGAACCTCCCCGCCCCGAATGCCGCGGCGACGAAAGGCAGGAGGAACAGCAGGATGATCTCCCCGATCCCTGGAGTGCCGTACCCGGACACCCAGAACAGCCTGGCGTCAGGGCTGAGCCGCAGAGGATCGGCAGGGTGCGTCAGGAGGAACCTGGCCTTGGCCGCAACCAGCTCCGTCACGTGAGCGGTGGTGGGAGACGATGCGAATATGACGGAGACGACGGACAGCCCTATTGCGAGTGCGGGCATCAGCCTGTTCCTGGTGAGAGACGAGAGGAGGAGCACCGCGGCAACCGCGGTCGCCGGAGAGGAGATGGCGGAGTCGTTCCTCATGTGGCTCAGGAACAGCGCACCTGCGATCTGCGCGAGTGCAGGTCCGACACCTGCGATGGCGGGGCTGCTTCCCAAGGACCTCCTGCAGAGCATGTAGAAGAGGATCAGGAGTGAGATGAAGGAGGTGACCTTCCAGCACGCCAGGGCGAGGAAGAGGAGGATGCCGGACAGCAGCGACATGACCGCCGCCCTGGATGTCATCCTGCTCCTGCAGGCAGCCTCGGCCGGCGCCAGGGCGAAGAGGATCAGGGGGACCGCCACCGTCTCGCGGTAGAGGGACTCGCCGCGGGTGCGGAGCAGTGCGGGGAGGAAGATTCCGTACATGAGCGCTGCCAGGAGGGCGTTACGGAAGTCAGACCCCGAGGCGCGCATCCACAGGAACAGGGCGATGCAGCCCAGGACGGGGAACATCCTCGAGAAGAGCACGATGAATCCGTCGAAGTTCCCGGGGGACAACATCCTCGCGGCCCATCCTGCGATGTGCTCCTCGAAGATGGAGTTCTCCGAGGTCCTGAATCCACCGGGGTACATCACCAGCGAATCGACGGCGGGGATGTCCTCGCCCTCGAAGACCATGCGGGCGTATCTCCAGGCTTGAGTGGTCTCCCCCTGCATCCGGGGTGGAGCAGGCAGCACCGACTCCGCGAAGTAGCTCCTGAATACGAAAGCCGCGACCGAGATCGCGGCCAGGAGCGCGGTCGTCACCGCGATGTATTTCAGCTTCTCAGGAAGTGAGCCTTGCATGCCGGCGGGCCATCATCGCAGCGATGATCTTCAAGGTCTCGGCAGGGCCGCTTCCTCCGAGAGCCACGGCCTCCACGACAGGCCATCCGTTCCTGTTCAGCAGGGAATCCATCTGCTCGACCGGGGCGATGCCCGGCAGGTCGCGCTTGTTGTACTGGAGAACCACCGGGATCATCGAAAGGCTGAGTCCGAAGCTGGACAGGTTCCCCTCCAGGTCCTCCATCGTGTCGAGGTTGGCGTCCATCCTCTCGACCTGGCTGTCGGCCACGAAGACGAGGCCGTCGAGACCGTCGAGGATCACGCGCCTGCTCAGCGCATAGTAGGCCTGCCCGGGCACCGAGTAGAGGTGGAGCCTGACGTTGAGCCCGGAGATCCAGGCGAAGTTGATGGGCAGGAAGTCGAAGAAGACCGTGCGCTCTCCGCGCGTGCAGAGAGTGACTAGGCGTCCGCGGTTCTCGGGAGCGATGAAATCGCGCACGCGGCGCAGATTGGTCGTCTTCCCCGAAAGCCCAGGGCCGTAGAAGACGATCTTGTATGCTATCTCGTCACCGGATCTGTGCATCTCGGCTCCCGCCAGGTTTTGGATCGGCGCTAGAGGATATAATGTCCCTCGTCCCCGCCGCCGGCAAGCTCGGAGAGTCGCGCCGCCGCCTCGGCCCCGCCCATCGCGATCCTGCCCCTGACGAGATCGGGAGCGCCGAATAGAAGCTCGTCCAGAAGATGGGTAAGAACCGGCTTGAGCCTCCTGGCTCCGATGTCCTCCTGGTCGCTGTTCATCTTCATCGCCGTGCGGGCCACGGCCCGGCAGGCGTCCTCGTCCAGGTCGAGATCGACCCCGTCGGCCGCCAGGAGGGCCTTGTACTGCTTGAGCAGATTGTTCTCCGGCTGCGTGAGGATGGCGAAGAGGTCCTCCTCGTCCAGCGGCTCCAGCTCGGCTCTGAGGGGGAACCTGCCCTGCAGCTCGGGGATCAGGTCGGACGGACTGGTGCCGTTGAAGGCCCCGGCGGCTATGAAGAGGATGTGGTCCGTCCTGACCGGGCCGTACCTGGTGTGCACGAGGGTCCCCTCCACCAGCGGGAGCAGGTCGCGCTGGACGCCGAACCTCGAGACATCAGGGCCCGACGCTTCTCCGGAGGAGATTATCTTGTCGATCTCGTCGATGAAGATGATGCCCTCTTCCTGGGCCAGCGCAAGCGATTTCTCCAGATGGTCCCCCTGCTCGATGGCCCGGTCGAGCTCCTCTTCGAGGAGCCTCTTCCTCGCCTCGGGCACCTTCATCCGGACCTTCCTCCTCCTCCCGCCCGAGATCTTCGAGACCAGGTCCCTGAAGAGCTCGGCTCCCTCCCCGTCCATCCCGGGCGCCGGAAGGAGAACCTCGAGAGTCGGCCGGTTCTCCCTGACAGGCACCTCGACCTCGCATCCCGAGAATCTCGATGATCCGAGAACGGGCACGAGCTCGTCGGGTGGCGGGAGGGACGGGTCGGCGTCCCTGAGAGCGGCAGCCACCAGTCCGTCAGCCCGGAGCCTGGAGGACTGCTCCCTGTCCCGCCTGACATCGGCGGCGCACATCTCGACGGCCTGCCGGACCAGGTCCCTGACCATGCCCTCGACATCCCTGCCGACATAGCCGGTCTCCGAGTATCTCGTGGCCTCGACCTTCACGAATGGCGCCCCGACCAGGGTGGCGAGTCTGCGGGCTATCTCGGTCTTCCCGATACCAGTGGGACCCATGAGGATGATGTTGGTCGGAAGGACCTCCGAGCGCATCGGCTCCTCGATCCGGAGCCTTCGCCAGCGGTTCCTGAGCGCAACCGCCACGACCCGCTTCGCCTTTCGCTGCCCCACGACATGCCTGTCGAGCCAGCGAACCACCTCGGCTGGCGTCAGCTCGCTCACCGCAGCTCCTCGACCTGTATCGTCCCCCCCGTGTAGATGCAGATCTCCGAGGCGATCACCAGCGACTCGCGGGCTATCCTCGCTGGCGTCATCCTGGTGTGGGCGTCGAGAGCGCGGGCCGCCGCCAGGGCATAGGCATGACCGGAGCCCGTGGCGATGATCCCGTCGGAGGATTCGAGCACGTCCCCGGCCCCTCCTATGAGCAGAGCCCTCTGCCTGTCTACGACTGCGATGTAGGCGTTCATGTCGCGGAGGCTCTTGTCCGATCTCCATTCCCTCGAGAGCTCCACGGCGGCCCTGGAGAGGTTGCCCCGGAAGGCCTCGAGCTTCTCCTCGAGCTTCTCCACCATGGCCATCGCGTCGGCGCCGCTGCCCGAGAGACCCGCGAGAACCCGGCCGTCGGCCAGCCTCCGGATCTTCCTGGCGGTGCTCTTGATCACCGTATCGTCCAGCGAGACCTGGCCGTCAGAAGCCATGGCCGCCCGCCCGTTCCTGACGATGCCGAGCACAGTCGTGGCCCTGAGAGTCATCTCAGGCGCCTCTGCCGAGAGTGGCGACCCAGGAGTATGCGCCGCCGCCCGTTCCCGGCCGGGGGAGGGATCTCACGAAGCTCCCGGGATCGCGGAGCAGGGCTTCCAGGGCTGCGCCCGAGCCTTCGGTGCCCTCCAGCGCCAGGAAGCAGAGCGGAGCGTCCCCCAGGTGGGCGCACTGCCAGGCGAGGGCGGCTGATCCGGTTCTGGCGGTCTCGAGCAGAAACCAGCCGGCCCTCTGCCGCGCCAGCCCGGGATCCGAGACGAGCTCATCCGCATAGGAGAGCACCAGGGCGGTCTCGTCCTCGTCTGCGAGCCTCCCGGCCAGGATGGTCGCGGCGGCGGCAGCTTCAAGCTGCTTCCCGTCCGAGGCGAGGCCGCACATCGCGGCCAGCAGATTTCCGCAGGTGAGGGAGTCGCCCTCGGTGAGGGTCAGTATGACGGCCAGACCTCCGGCCGTCAGGTCATAGCGACCGTCGATCGGAGTTGTCCTGAAGAAGGTCTCCATGCGGGCCCGGGCCATGGCGGCCTCCGGGGAGCCGGGCGCGCCGGCTTCCCATCCGTCCATGTCCCTCCAGGCCTTGATGTAGTTGCCGAAGCCGAGATCGACTTCGAGACGGATCCAACGACCGGCCCAGGATTCGCCCGCGAGGGAGTCCGCGAATACGAGGAACTGCGATTCCCTGTCGAAGTCGGCCGCCACCTCCCGCATCATCGAGGCGGTGCCCTGGAGCCTGCTGCTCCCCGCTGCCGCAGCGGCCGACGCGAGGTAGTCTGCGCGGACCTCGAGGGTCTCGGCGGCAGCTTCCGGGCCGTACAGGCCGTCGGCCAGCCTCGACTCGAGCATGGCGTGCGAAGGGAGGATGGCGAGCCACTCCCCGGGCATGGCCGAGAACAGCCCGCGCGCCTGGTCGAGGGCGTGCGAGAGGGCTGCGGGGTCCCCGTCGAACAGGGCGCCGTACGCGATCCTGTGGTATGCGGAGACGTAGTTGCGGACGATCTGGACCGTCTGGTCATCCTTGTAGATGCCCGCGTCGTCGAGACCGGAGTAGCAGTAGCCGTCCATCAGGGCTATCCCCTTGTCCCTGTCGGCGGCTCCGACGCAGGGGGCTCCTGCGACTCTGAAGGCGATCCCCTCCATGACGAGGTAGTCGTCCAGGTAGACCCTGTTGTCGGTCGCCACAGTCCCGGCGAGGTAGACTTCGCGCCCGTGGATGGGCCTCCTGCCGACCATGTCCAGCAGGACGAGGTCCTGCATGGCGAGCGAGCCCTGCAGCCCCCTGCCCTTTACCGGCACCGCCACGGCCAGGGAATCGAGCCTGAAGGCCCATGGCCAGGCCTGGTCGAAGGCGGTTCGGAGGAGGGCGTCATCAGTCGCGTTCGCGAGCGGATAGCCGTTCTCGAGGACATGGAAGAAGTGCGGCCCCCACACGAACACGGGGCGGAGCGAATCGACAAGGCCCGCCTCGTCGTATCCCAGGAGGGTCGAGTCGCGGTCCAGCAGCTGGTGGATGTACCAGTTGGTGTTCATGAGGCTGAGGTTGCTCACGATGACGTCGCGGCGCACCTCCAGGACGCTCTGCGCGAACCATAACGGGAAGGTGTCGTTGTCGCCGTTCGTGATGAGGATCGCGCCCTGCGGGCACGACTCGAGGAGGTTGATCCCGTAGTCGTGGGCGGCGAAGTCGCGGGAGCGGTCGCACTCGTAATAGTTCATGCCGACGGCGATCGCGGGCAGCGCGAGGAGCGCCCAGGCGGCGCCGGGCTTCCGTGCGAGGGACCTGAGCACGAAGCCTGCGCCCAGCACGCTGAAGACAGCGAAGAAGGAGAACGAGTCGGCGTAGAAATAGTCGCGGTCGCGCACTTCACCAGTGGCCGTGCCCGCCGGGCCCGTCTTGAAGTTGAGGTACAGGATGAAGAACAGGCTGGAGACGAGGAAGATGGTGCCTGCCAGGTAGAGCACCTCCTTCTTCCTCCTCGACATCATGATGGCGCCCCATATCGCCGCCGCGCTGAGGAGGAAGCGGAAGAACACGGACATCGGCTCGCCCGCTCCGCCCAGAGCCCTCTGCCAGCTCTCAGGCCTCCCGGTCTGCCAGGACAGGTACTGCGCATACTGCAGGAGCTGCTGGTCGATGGGACCCTTGCGGGTCAGGAAGGACATCGATCCGTACTGCTTCCGGCCGAGGGCATCGCGGAATGCCGTCCACCTCGACGGGTCGGTCTCGTTTATCTCGGGGCGCGCTATGGCGCGGACGGGCATGTAGAGGTGGGCGCTGAAGGCGACCGCCATCAGGCCGAGGACCATGAAGATCGTCCTCGAGTCGCGCCACAGGCGCGTCATGCCCGTGGACGCCCTCCTGGTGTAGACGACGAGCATGCCGGGTATGACTATCAGGGCGGCGAGATGCACCGCGACCGCCAGGGTCAGGAGATATAGGACGAGGAGGAGGAGCCGGTCGCCGGCGCGGCCCTCTCCGTTCCTCACTATCCAGATGTCGAACACCCACAGGGAGAGCACCGCGAAGAACTGGGACACGGCGTATGTCTCGGCGGCGTTGTTGTTCTGCCAGATGGTGAAGCTGAAAGCCGACATCAGGGCGGCCGCGATCGAGACGGGCCTGTAGAAGGAAGGCTCGAGGTCCATCCTGGCCATCCACCGCTGGACCAGCCTGGCCAGGAGCGCGACCGAGAACGTGCCGCAGATGACGCACATCAGGTTCACCCTGGTGGCTATGTCGGGCAGGAACCCGAAGATGACGGTGCTGACCCTCCCGAGGAGCGTGAAGAGAGGCACGCAGGGCGGATGCGGCACACCGGCGATCCAGGAGCAGGCGATGTACTCGCCGCTGTCCCAGAAGCTGACGGTCCTGGCCATCGTGAGAAGGTACACTGTGAAAGCCGCCGCAGCTGCTGCGGCCACGGCGATCCTGTCGCCGCGGGTGGCTGTCGCCGGTGCGCTGGAGTTGCTCAATCTTCCCCCCTCGGATGTGCCTTCCTGTAAGCTTCCCTGAGCCTCTCGCCGGTCAGGTGCGTGTAGATCTGGGTCGTCGAGAGGCTCGAATGCCCGAGCATGTCCTGAACAGCCCTCAGATCGGCCCCCCTGTCCAGGAGATGGGTGGCGAAGCTGTGCCTGAAGGTGTGCGGAGTGGCCCCCGCAGCCCTCGCTGCCATGAGAACCCCGGCGGACACGATTCGCCTGATGTCCCTGGGATCCAGCTTCCTGCCCCTCCCGCTGACGAAGAGCCAGGGCGCGCCTTCTCCCGCGAGAAACGAGCGGAACGGCAGCCATCCCTCGATGGATTCGATGCTGCCGGATGCGACGGGCACGATCCTGTCCTTGCCGCCCTTGCCCCCCGAAACCCTGACGAGGCGCCTCCCTGCGTCGAGATCAAGCAGGCGCACGGAGCAGGCTTCCGACGCCCGCAGACCGGCTCCGTACAGCAGGTCCACGACCGCCCGGTTCCTGGCCCCGAGAGGCTTGTCCGTGTCGAAGCTCTCTATCACCTGCAACACTTCATCTACTCCCAGGAAGCCCGGGAGTTTCCGGACCACCTTGGGCAGAACGACGAGCCTGGCCGGGTTGCTCCCGGCCCGGGAGGATTCGACCAGCCAGTCGCAGAATGTCCTGAGCGTCGAGATCTCCCTGGCGATCGAGCGCGTCGAGAGCCCTCTCGCTCCCTCATGTCGCACGAAGGATCTCAGCTCGTCGACATCCGGGCTTCTTGCGAGGCTTCCGGGCCTGAAGAGAGAGAGCCTCTCGAGGTCGCCGCCCATGGCGCTCAGGGAGTGCTCCCTGAGTCCCCTCCTGCCGCGCATGTCGGCGAGGAATGTCTCGAGGATCAGTCGGTCTTCCTCTTGCATCTCGGGCATTGAAGGCCCTTCTTCCCCTCTTCCATGACGGGGAAGCCGCACTTGGGGCAGGTTGCCTCCACTGGCTTGTTCCACATTGCGAAATCGCACTCGGGGTAGCGGCTGCACGAGTAGAATGTCTTCCCCCGCTTCGAGCGCTTCTGCACCAGCTCGCCGCCGCAGCTCTCGACCGGGCAGGGGACTCCGGTGGGCATGGCCTCGGTATGGCGGCAGCCAGGGGCCTTGGAGCAGGCGAGATACTGGCCGAACCTCCCGTTGCGCTGCACCATCGGAGCTCCGCAGAGGGGGCAGTCGCGGCCCGGGGCGATCGCGGTCTCGCCTTCCGCCCGCGTGAAGCGGCATTTCGGGAATGCGCTGCAGGACAGGAATCTGCCATATCGTCCCAGCCTCAGCAGCAGCGGCGAGCCGCATTCGGGACAGATCTCGGAGGTTTCCTTCGAGAGGTCCTTCCTGACCTCGGGCAGAGCCGTGATGGCCTGCTCGAGGGAGGCGCGCAGAGGCAGGTCGAGCTTCTCCATGGCGTCCCTGTAGCTCGTCCTCCCCGCGGCAACGTCGTCCAGAACCTCCTCCATCGAGGCCGTGAAGCCGGTTTCGAAGATGTGCGGGAAGATCTGCACGAGCAGCCTCACCGTGGCGGTGCCGAGCTCTGTGGGGACCAGCTTGCGCTCGGCGACGGTCGTGTAGCCTCGCTTCTTCAGCGTGTCGAGGATGCCGACGTAGGTCGATGGCCTGCCGATGCCGTTCTTCTTCATCCAGGCGACGAGGCCCGCCTCGGTGAACCGTGATGGGGGCTTGGTGAAGTGCTGCGTCGAGGATACCTCCAGCAGCGAGGCGCCTCCCGGGACGATTCCGGCTGGGACAGGAGGCTCCGAGGAGGCCTGTGACGGGTCGATCTCGAGGAATCCCTTAGAGATGACGACTTCCCCGGTCCGGGAATACTGAAGGCCGCCCCCCTCGACCGCAACCTCGGTGCGCTCCCACGCGGAGTCGGCGCACTGCGAGGCCACGAAGCGCCTCCAGATCAATGCGTACAGCTTCAGCTGGGGCTCGGAGAGGATTCCGGAGAGATCCGCAGGCCTGCGTGAGACATCCGTGGGTCTGATCGCCTCGTGGGCATCCTGGGAACCGCCGGAGCTCCTGTACCTTCGCGGGGCCTCCGGCAGCATGCCTTCCCCGTATCCAGCCCTTATGAACTCGCGGCAGGAGGCGAGGGCTTCAGGCTCGATCCTCACGGAGTCGGTCCTCATGTAGGTGATCAGCCCGGCGTGCTCCCCTCCCCCGAGGTCCACGCCTTCGTAGAGCTCCTGGGCGATGCTCATGGTGCGGGACGGGGAGAAGGAGAGCTGTGTCGACGCAGCCTGCTGGAGGCTGCTCGTGATGTATGGCGGCCCCGGCTTCCTGATCGCGCGCGAGACCCTGGGCTGGAGAACCTCCCACGATGCCGCTCTCGCGCGGGAGAGGACCAGTTCCATCTCCGGCCCGCTTCCCGGAGCGTTCTTCTCGGGTCCAGTCTTCACGCCGTCTATCCTCGTGAGCTCCGCCTCGAACTCGACACCCGCCCTGAAGCGTGCGGCAGATGTCCAGTACTCCACCGGGACGAAGCTCCCGATCTCGTCCTCGCGCTCCTGTATGAGCCTCAGTGCCACTGACTGGACGCGGCCTGCGCTGAGACCCGGGGAGATCGCCCTCCACAGATAGGGGCTGATCCTGTACCCCACGAGCCTGTCCATCACCCTTCGCGCCTGCTGCGCGTCGACGAGGTCCATGTCGATCGAGGATGGATGGGCGACGGCCGAGAGAACGGCATCCCGTGTGACCGCATTGAACCTCAGCCTGCGGAATGTCACGCCTTCTCGGGCGAGCAGCTCGGAGAGGTGCCAGCAGATGGCCTCGCCCTCACGGTCGGGGTCGGCGGCGAGAAAGATGGTCTCGAAGCCGGAGGCCGTCTTCCTGAGTGACTCCATGGCCTTCCGCCTGTCCTGCAGGATCGTGTAGAGAGGCTTGTAGGATCCGTCGGAGGACACCCCGATCCTGTTCTTCGGCAGGTCGCGGACGTGACCCATCGACGCCACGACCTCGTAGCCTGAGCCGAGGTATGACCTGAGGCTCTTCGCCTTGGCGGGCGATTCGATGATCACGAGCTTCCTGGAAGCCAAGCGCTCAGATCTCTCGGACTGCAGGTGGGTGGCTCAGTATCTCGCCATCCAGGCTTGCGCCGGGCCGGTCAGGACGGCCCAGGCCGACTCGCTGCTGGAGCTGGCGAGATTCTGGAAATCCACGGGTCCCATGGCATCGCGGAGAAGCGCGAAGTCCTGGTTCATGAAGGAGACGGTTCTCACGGGATAGTACTGGTTCTCGCTGTAATAGAATACGAGTTCCTCTATCGATGTGGGCGCCAGCCATGTGCCGAGGCGCTTCAACAGGTCGTACCTCCTGTTGTCCTCCTCCGGGTGCAGAATGGAAAACCCCATCACGAGGGTGGAATCTGCGAGCCTGAAGAGGCTGTAGCGGTCTATGGAGACGGGCACGGACGCCGCTATGAGGCTGATGCCGAGCTGCAGGGCCAGGCCTTCGCGGGGCAGAGCGACGAGCTCCCCGGGCATCCCCTCGGTGTCGAAAGGTATCAGCCCGGGCACGGGCTCCAGAGGCACGCCCGGAGGCAGCGGCAGGGAGGCGAGTCCGACCGAGTCGCACACTCCCGACAGGAGCATCGAGTCCACGAGAACGGAGTCCGGCGCCGGCACGGAGTCGACCGCGGAGGTGTCCGCGATCGAGACCAGCGTCGAGTCCGGCCCGGCGGCGACATCGCCGCCTCCGCCCCGGAGGACGCCGAAGGGATCGAATACGAGGAAGACAACAGCCAGGGCGGCCACGAGCACGATTCCGCCTATCACTGCGATCCTGCCCAGGGGGAGCGCCCGCCTGTCCGCGGGAACGGGGGCGGCCGCCTCGCCTCCCGACCTGGAGAAGGACGTCCTCGTGGACCGCCTGAGGGGCGTATCCACGACCTTCCCGTCAGCGGCGCATTTCTGGCAGACATGCGCAACCCTGTCGAAGCAGTCGCGGCAGGTGAGCTCGGCGCACGACCTGCAGGGCGCGAGCTTCTCCCCTCCCGTGGGAGTCCGGCCGCAGACGTGGCATCTCTCTATCGACAGCATCTCCTCGCTGGCGGTTGTGACGACGACCCTGTCGTCGGTGCGCTGAACCGGGGACGGGACCGCCGCATCGCTCAGGGTGGCCCTGTGGGGCACTTCGCGTGGTCTGTCCACCGGTGCGGGAGCTTCGGGCGGCGGAGCCTCCTCCACGACCGCTGCGGGTTCCTCCGCCGTCTGCGTCGCGGTCCCGGGCTCCTCCTCCTGATCCTGCACCGAGTCCATCCTGGGAAGGAGGTCGACGAACGGGTAGAGCCTGTTCTGGATGACTCTGGCCTGCCCCATGGGGACTGCTTCCAGCAGAACCGTGGGAGTGCTGTCGACGGCCTTCCTGGCCTGCTCCCTCGTCAGTCTCAGCTCGTTGATGAGCAGCTCGACGACCCGTTGACGCTCTTCTTCCCTGCCGAGCCTCACGAGGAGGAGATCGACCAGCGCCTCGGAAAGATCCATCAGGCCATCCCTCCCGCGTTCTCGAACTGGCGGTGCAGCCTGGCGAGAACCAGGCGGCTCACCTTGCGAAGCGTCTCGAAGACGCCGATGCCTGTCGATGCCACGGCCTCCACGACAGGGACCTTCGTCAGCCCGAGCGAGCTGCAGATCTCTTCCACGGGGGTCACGTCCGGAAGGTCGCGCTTGTTGCACTGGAGTACGATGGCCACGCCCTTCCTCTTCTGGCTCTTGAGGTTGTCCCTGAGATCCCTGAGGCTTGCGATGTTGGCCTCCATCCTGTCCCTCTGCGAGTCGGCCACGAAAACGATGCCGTCGACCCCCTGGAGGATCAGCCTCCTGGAGTCCGAATGCATGGCCTGGCCCGGCACGCTGTAGAGGTGCAGGCGGACCTTGAAGCCGTTGATCTCCCCTGTGTCGATGGGCAGGAAGTCGAAGAAAAGGGTCCTCTCGTTACCGGCCGCAAGCGAGATGAGCTTGCCCCGTGCGTCGGGCGAGACCTCGCCATGTATCCACTTCACATTGGTGGTCTTCCCGGACAGACCTGGTCCGCAGAAGACTATCTTGCAGTCGATTTCACGGGCGCTGTAGCTGACTGTCGCCATTCACGAGTCCTTGGCCCCGGAGGAGGAATCGCCATCCCTTCGGGGGGGCTCGTCCGACGAGGAGGCCTCGTGGATGCCCTTCTTGAACTCGCGGAGAGCCTGCCCGATCGAACGGGCTATCTCCGGTATCCTCCTGGCTCCGAAGAGCAGCAGGAGGGCGACCACGATCAGCACTATCTCCAGGGGCCCTGGACGAAACACCTGCTACCTCCGCAGGAGAGTTGGGATCAGAACCACCTGTAGAGGAACCCCACAACGATAAGGCCGACGAAGCTCATCAGGTTGACCTTGAGACCGATCTCCTCCAGACCCAGCCTGAAGATGATCAGGTCGAGCCTGAGCGGGCCCATGGATAGCTCGAGGCTGCCCGCGAAGAAGGACCGGAGCGTCGTTGCCGTGTCCGGCAGAATGGCTGCTACGGCTTCTCCGAAAGCCGTTCCGGCCACCATGCCCAGCAACGACATGGCTACCCAGAAGCCCGGCGGCCTGTTGTGAAGCAATTACCCTCCACACACTGTGACGAATCTATCCCACGGGCCTTCCGGCAACAAGCCTGCCCCGCAGGGCCGAAGGCACACCCCTTCTCAGGAGCGCAGCCGCTGCGAGCCCGACCGCCGTTCCGGAGACAATACCCCATGCGCATGCAGCAGGCAAAAGCGCCCTCAGGGGGAGGCCGGGCACCAGGAGCGAGGCCACGGCCATCTGCGAAGCCAGGCTTGCCGCGCTCCCTCCCACGGACAGCCCGGTCACGGACAGGAACCTCGGGACGAGCGTGGCCAGAAGGGCCATGACGAGTGCCGAGGAGACCCCTCCCGAGAGCGACAGTAGAAACGAAGGGGTGGCGAGCGTGCCTGTGACCAGCGCCACGAGGACGCATCTCATGAGGTTGACCCTCAGGGCGGTCCACCAGCCGTCGCCCGAGAGGACGATCACGACGGTCACGATGTTCGCGAGCCCGGGCTTTATGAACGGGAGCGGTCTGGGGATGATCGTTTCCAGGATGCCAACGGCCACCGCCACGAGCGTGAGGGCTGCTATCCGGCCTGACGGGCTCGCATCAGCTTCCAGAATGTCCTCCCGCCCGGAGGCACAGGGCCTCCATCTCGGCCAGGTGGTCGCGCGAGTCGAAGAGAGTTCTCGCCCTCCGCAGGGCGCCTTCGGAGAGGTGAGCCCGCGTCCGGTCGTCCATCAGCCTGCGGATGGCTGAGGCAAGCGCTCCCGGGTCGGCCGGAGGCACGACGATGCCGGAGACTCCGTCCTCGTTCACCCAGGGGACGCCTGTCGCAAGGTTGGTGGAGATCACAGGTGTGCCGCAGGCCATGGCCTCGAGCTGCACGAGGCCGAACGCCTCCGAGCGTGCGGTCGAAGGGAGTATGAAGGCCTGTGCGCCCCTGTAGAGCTCGACCAGCTCATCGTCCGACACGCCTCCTCTGATCTCCGCGTCGATTCCCAGCTCCGCCGCCCGACGCCTCATCCGGCTCTCCAGAGGGCCTCCTCCGGCGAGCACGAGCCTCGCCCCGCCCATGCTTCGCCAGGCCTCCAGGAGGACATCCAGTCCCTTGTACCTCCTGAACTTGCCCACGAAGAGGAAATAGCCCGCGGGGGCGGCCGTTCCGGGGCTGAACCGGATGGTGTCCACGCCCGGCGGGAGCACCTGAACGTTGTGCAGCCTCGAGAGTATGCTCGAAGTCCTGACGTAGGCCGGAGAGGTGGCCAGGACTGCCTCCGCCCCTTCCAGGAAGCGGATGATGCCCGGTTCCAGTATCGGCATGAGGAACGCCTGTCTGACGATGTCGCTGTGGTAGGTCACGATGTACGGAGTGTCGAGGCGGGCCCTGCGCCAGGCGAATACGGCCGCGGGGAGAGGGTGATGGAAGTGGAAGAGGTCGGCGCCCGAGTCCCTCATCCCCTTCGCCAGACCGGTGAAGACAGGATTGGAGAGGATCCTGCCCAGGGATCTGACCTCGGTCACCGGGATGCCGTCCCTGATCGAGCAGGCGGCCGCGGTGCCCGGCTCCATCCTCGTCACCAGCGCCCTGGCGTCCAGCCCCGATGCTCTGAGACCTGTGCAGAGATCGTGGATGTAGCGTTCCACGCCGCCCGTCACCGGGGGGTAGAAATCCTTGTAGACATGGACTATCCTCATGATCCGGATACGGCTCCCCTGCCGCGCGCGCAATCCTCGTATGCAGAGACCGCTGCCTGTGCCATGGCCAGCGAGCTGAAGCGGGAGGCGAATTCCTTCAACGACTCGGGCGCTTCATCCCTTGCGAGGCCCTCCCGGATGGCTGTCGAAATGGAGGGCGCGTCAGCTCCGCACCTCGCCGCAGCCACATCGCCGAACACCTCCTCCAGTGCCTCGGCCGGACCTATGACTGACGGGGTGCCCGCGGCGGCGGCCTCCAGAGGCGGAAGCCCGAACCCCTCGTAGAGAGATGGATAAACCAGCAGCCTGGCTCCCGCCATGGCCGACCAGAGGGCATGCCGCGAAAGGGCGCCCGTCCAGAGCACCCCGGGTGTGGCACACAGCCTCGATCTGAGCCTGCGGCTGCCCCAGCCCCACCTTCCTGCGAGGACGAGGGTCATGTCCGCGAGCTCCCCCCTCATCGTCTCCCACGCGTCGAGCAGAGCGGAGATGTTCTTCCGCGGCTCTATCGTGGCCGCGCAGAGGAGGAAGTCTCCGCGGATACCCGAGCTCTCGCGGAACTCCTCCGGCGCGGTCTCCGGCACCGGGGTGGAGAGGTAGATCCTGCGCAGCCTTTCCGCGGGGATCCCGAGCAGGCGGACGGCTTCCCGGGCAGTGAAATCGCTGTCCACGACAACGATGGATGCCCGGCGGGCGACCCCGGGGAAGTGGAGCCTGTAATAGGCCGATCTGAGAGCGGGGAACCAGCCGGGGCGGGCCAGGAAGGCGAGGTCGTGCAGCGTGACTGCGTAGGGGGTCTCCCGCGGCACTCTTCCGGCGAACGCGGGCAGGTGTGCGCAGCGGGGGTGGAGGCTGCGGAGCGCCCGGCCGAAGCCCGACAGCTCGAATGCAGTCCTGGCTGGTCCTCCCGGAGTCCTCGCCCCGAGGGCTTCAGAAGGCGTGTGGATGCCTGAGGGGAGGGCGACCAGGACGTCTTCGCGGCCGGCCTCGGCCATCCCCGAGATCAGCCTCCGGGTGTAGACACCCGTTCCCCCGCCATTGCGGAGCGACGCCCCGGCTATGACGCAGAGCGGGATCTCAGACGAGGAGGGAACTGGAGTCACCGATGGAGAGCGCGAGAGGCCTGCCCGTGATCGAGGCCCCTCTGCCCAGGATGCTCCCGTCGAGGAAGGCGGATTCGAGGATGCATCCCTCGGACAGGATGGAGTTCCTGACGATGCAGCCCTTCAGAGAGCAGCCTGCGCC
>DIAQ01000002.1:25030-31433 GCA_002414865.1 candidate division Hyd24-12 bacterium UBA5074
TCCGGCTTGCCGCAGTCGAACCAGTCGCTCACGGTGAACATCCCGAACGGAGCGCCTCTGCCGAGCATCATCTGCATCGCATCGGTGAGCTGGAACTCCCCCCGGGTCCTCGTGCCCGACATCATGAGCTCGCGGCAGGCGCCGATCATCTCCAGGCCGTTCGTGAAGTAGTAGACCCCGACTATGGCCAGATCGCTGATGAACTCGGCCGGCTTCTCGACGAGCTTCCTGACCGCTCCTCCGGATTCCACGACCACGCCGAAGCGCGACGGGTCGTCGACCCTCGAGACGGCGAGCATGTTGCGGCGCTCACCGCGCAGGGCCGAGAGATCGGCCGTGAAGAGGGTGTCCGCAAGCACCACCAGGGTCGGCCCATCGTCGGTGTTCGGCTCCGCCATGGCCACTGCGGAGGCGAGCCCGTCCAGGCTCGTCTGCTCGACTGCGAAGGTCTCGAAGGAATAGTTGGACTTCACCCAGCGGGCGATCTCGGAGCCTAGGTGCCCCGTGACCAGGGTGATCCTGTCGACGCCGGCCGGCGCCAGCAGGTCGAGTATGTGTCCGATTATCGGCTTGCCGGCCACCGGGAGGAGAGCCTTGGGCGTCGTGTGGGTCAGCGGCCTGAGTCTCGTCCCGAGTCCCGCGGCGGGGATTATCGCATGCATCTCAGCCTCCGGCTCCGTCGCCGTCGATGAGGATCCCCGGGAACCTCCCGGCGATGGCGGTCCTCACGAGGGAGCGCACCTCCGATGCCGACGGGAGCTCGAGGGCCCGACCGGCCAGATCCCTCGCCATCGAGGTGTCGATGATCCCTATCATCTCCCGGATGTCAGGTATCTGCGAAAGCGAGACGCTGAGCTCGTCGACGCCCATCCCCAGGAGGAGAGGGACGGAAAGGGGCTCGGCCGCCATCTGACCGCATACGCCTGCCCATTTCCCCGCCTCGTGGCAGGCCTGCACCACCGAGGCGATCTGCCTGAGAACCGCAGGGTGCATGGAATCGAACAGCCTGGCCACGTATGGGCTCCCGCGGTCCACGGCCAGTGTGTACTGCGTGAGGTCGTTCGTCCCGATCGAGACGAAATCGACATGGGGCAGGAACAGGTCGATCCCGATCGCGGCGGCGGGCGTCTCCACCATGATCCCCACCGGCATGTGAGGATTGTGCGGTATCCCGTCCGATGTCAGATCCGCCGAGATCCCCGCCAGGAGCCCCCTCGTGGCGACGACCTGGGAGACCTCGCTCACCAGGGGAATCAGCAGCCTGGCGTCGCCGTCGGCGGACGCCCGCATGATCGCCCTGAGCTGCCTCTTGAAGATCTCCGGCCTGTCGAGGCAGATCCGTATCGCCCGGTAGCCCAGGAAGGGGTTCCTTTCGTGGAGTCCGGGGGTTCCCAGGAACTTGTCCCCTCCCAGGTCGAGCGTCCTGATGATCACGGGATAGGGCGCAAGGGTCTTCACGACATGCGAATAGGCCTTGTACTGGACCTCCTCGTCGTCGGCATCCGGCGTGAGGAGCCGCAGGAACTCGGTCCTGAACAGGCCGATGCCCCGCGCTCCGCAGTTCTTCGCAGCCTCCGCCTCCTGGGAGAACTCGATGTTCGCGGCCAGCTCGACCGGGCGCCCGTCGCTTGTGGCGACCGGGGTGTCAGACTTGCGCGCGAGAGCGGCCTGGGCCTCTCTGTACCTCTTGCCGAGCTCGGTGTAGTAGAGGATCTCGTCGGGCTCGGGATCGATGATCACCCTGCCGTGGATGCCGTCGACTATGACCATCTGCCTGGGCTGGACGGTTTCGGCCGCCTCCCTGAGCGCGACCACCGCGGGTATGCCGAGGCTCCTCGCCAGTATGGCCGTGTGCGAGGTGCTCCCGCCTTCGTCCGTCGCGAAGCCGAGAACCTGGTCCTTCCTGAGGCCGGCGGTCACGGACGGATCGAGTTCCCTCGCCACTATCACGACCGGCATGTCGAGCTTCATGAGCGCCTCCTTCTCGGCGCCCACGAGCTGGTTGATGATCCTGCGGCCGACATCCCTGACGTCGGCCGATCTCTCGCGGGTATACGGGTCCTTCATCGACTCGAATCGCTCGATGACCTCGGACAGGACCTGGCTGACCGCGTATTCGGCGTTCAGCATGCCTTCGGAGATCCTGCGATGGACGTCCCTCTTCAGGATCGGGTCGTCCACGAGGAGGATGTGCGCGTCGATGAGCTGGCGGCCCTCTATCAGGTCGCCCAGCCTGGAGGCGAGGGCGAGGAGCTCGGTGCGCGTCTTGCCGAGGGCCTCCTCGAAACGGGCCTTCTCGTGCTCGGCCTCGGCGCGGGTGGAGAGGGGGAGGCGCTGGACGCGAAGCTCTTCCACGTCGAGCAGGAATGCCGGCCCGATGGCTATTCCCGGAGATGCCGGGGTGCCTTCGAACGAGAGGCTCAGTTCAATCCTCTCCGAACCCGGACCCGATCAGTGCGCAGAGCTCTTCCACCGCACGCTGCTCGTCGGGCCCGCTCGCCGTGACGAGAAGCTCGGTTCCCTGGCCGGCGGCAAGGGTCATCACACCCATGATGCTCTTGCCGTTCACCTCCTCGCCTCCAGCCGCTATGCCGATCTCGCTCTTGAAGGCCGAGGCCTTCTTGACGATCAGCGCGGCTGGGCGGGCGTGGACTCCCAGCCTGTTCGGAACTGTGACATTCTGCTGGAACAAGGCCGCTCCCTGTTGAGATCCGGGCTCGTCAGACCCCGGAGTCCTGCATGCGCTCTATCAATCTCTTGTCCAACGCCGCCGGCACATCGACGCCCCTGCTCGTGAGCAGGAAGTTCATCGCCGCAACCTCGAGCAGAAGGGCCAGGTTCCTCCCTGGCAACACCGGGAGGACCACCTGCGGTATCTTGATCCCCAGATAGGTGGTCGTGGTCTTGTCGAGGCCGGTCCTGTCGAAGTCGGGCCTCTGCGACCAGTCCACCAGCCTGACTTCCATGTCCACCTGCTGCCGGTCCTTGATCGACCTGATGCCGTAGAGCGCCGGCACGTTGACCATGCCGAGGCCGCGTATCTCCATGTGGTAGCCCATCAGCGTGTCACCCGTGCCCAGGAGCAGGTCGCCCGTCCTCCTGATGCGCACGATGTCGTCGGCCACGAGCCTGTGGCCCCTCTCGACGAGCCCCAGCACCGCCTCGCTCTTCCCGATGGCACTCCTGCCCGTCACCAGCAGCCCCACGCCGAATACATCCACCAGGGTTCCGTGCACGGACTTCCTCGGGGCGAAGACCTCGGAGAGGTACCCGGTGAGGTCGTGGATCAGGGGGGTCGTGTCCCTCGGTGAGCGGAACAGCGCGCAATCCCTGTCGTGCGCCGCGGCAGCCAGCTCGGCGGGCGGCTCGAGCCCCTTGGTGACCACGGAGCAGTAGACCGGGAACTGGAAGATGTTGGCGAGCGCACGCGTCCTGCCCTCGGTGTCGAGCGATGTGAGGAAGGTGATCTCGGTCTCGCCGAAAATCTGGATGCGGTCGTACAGGAACCTGTGCGTGTAGCCCGTCAGCGCGAGGCCCGGACGGTTTATGTCGGGGCTCGTGACCGCCCGCGAATAGCCGTCCTCGCCTGTCGAGGAACTGAGGAGGAGTCGTCCGCCGAGAAGCTCGACCAGCTTCCTGACGGTCATCTCCCCCGGTTCGGGGTACCTGTCCCTCAAGGCTCGCCCTGGGAGTCGAGCCTGGTGAGCTCGACGACCTGGCTGGCTCCCGCGGAGGTCCTGTAGACGGCGCTCACCCTGTCCGTCTCGAGGTTCATGAACGGGAGATACCGGCCTCCGTTGAGCTCGTATTCGGTCATGGCATCCATGGTCGTGTACCGGGGCAGCTCGCCGGGATCATCTATCCGCACAGGGCCCATCAGCTCGGATTGCTCTATCGCTGTCCACAGCCTGCCTTCGGTGGATTCCGGACCTCCCTGCTCCTGGGCAGGCCGGTGAGGATGGCCGTGGGTCCTGTCCTTGAAACGCCTGATCTGGCGCTCGAGGTTGGAGAGGGTTTCGTCGAAGGCAGCATACATGTCATGCGACTGGGCCCGCGCGTCGAGCTTCACCCTGTCCCCGCGGAGCTGGACATGCGCGTGATTCACTCCCGCGGTGAGCTCCAGCACGACATGGACATCGTCGATCCCGTCGTAGAACCTCTCCAGCGACGAGAGCTTCTCAGAGACATGGGCCTTCATCTCGTCCGTCAGCTCGAAGTGCCTGCCGCTGATTCCGATGTTCATCCCGTCTCCTTTCGCACATCCCGCGACAACCCAGGCGCGGGCAGACAAAGCGCTGCCCCTCCGGGGAGGAACAGCGCCGCAATGCACAGTGCGATGATCATACACGGAGGATAATAGCCGGGGGCCGGCGTGGGGTCAACAATCGCCTGCACCGCAGCGCCAAGCGCTTCGTTGACTGATCCGGACGCTCAAGTATGTTCGGCATTCCGACACCCGCCGAATCCCGGAAGGAGACCCGAAAGTTGTCCACGACTGCAGACAGATATAGCGAACTCCGCGAGCTCGGGTTCCGGAGCGGCCTCGAGACCCACCAGCAGCTCAGGACCCCCAACAAGCTCTTCTGCAGATGCCCGGCGTCCATCCGCAACGACCCCCCGCACTCCGAGCTGCTCCGCCACATGCGACCCACCCTGAGCGAGTTCGGCGAGTACGACGGCACCGCCCTCATGGAGTTCAAGACGCACAAGCAGGTCCACTACCTGCTGTACAACGACAGCGTCTGCACCTACGAGATGGATGACACGCCCCCGTTCAAGGCGGACAGGAGCGCCGTCGAGATAGCCATCGAGATAGCCATGATGTTCAACATGTCGCTCGTGGACGAGATACACATCACGCGGAAGCAGTATCTCGACGGCAGCATCCCCACCGGCTTCCAGCGCACGGCGATAATCGGCGTGAACGGCTCGATCCCCTTCCTGGGCAGGAATCTGTCATTCTTCCAGCTCAGCCTGGAGGAGGACGCCTGCCGGGAGGTCAGCGACAAGGGGCATGACATAGTGTACAGGACCGACAGGCTCTCCATCCCGCTCGTCGAGTCGGTCACCGCCCCGGAGATGCTCACGCCGGCCGAAACTGCAGCCGGCGCAGCGGCCGTGGGCGAGGTCATGCGATCCACCCGCAAGGTCAGGCGCGGCATCGGCAGCGTCAGGCAGGACGTCAACGTCTCGATACGCGGCGGGACGCGGATAGAGATCAAGGGTGTCCCGCGGATCGGCATGATCGAGGATCTATGCCGCATCGAGGCATATCGGCAGAAAGCGCTTCTCGACCTGAGGACGGCTCTCTCGTCCTCGGGTATCGAGCCTGAGGATTTCAACGCCGTCCCTCTCATGTTGAACGAGCGGCAGGCTTCGACGGCCTCCGGGATCTTCGGAAGACCCGCCGAAGGCGAGCAGTGGGCGGTGCAGGTATTGCCGCGCTTTTCGGAATGGCTCTCGTTCCCCACTCAGCCTGACCTTGCGTTCCGGGACGAGATAGACGGACGGGTCAGGGTCATCGCCTGCCCCACCACCCTTCCCGCCACCAGGGAGCTCCCCCAGCCGCTGAGGGAATCCATGGGCATGGACCCGGGCGACGGCGCCCTGCTCTTCGCCGCCTCTCCCGACGACATCGCCACCGCTTCGCAGGAAATCGTGATACGGGTCAGGGAGGCCTTCGAGGGCGTCCCCTCCGAGACCCGCCAGGCCCTTCCCGGTGGAAGGACCACCTTCGAGCGGATACTGCCCGGCCCCGACCGCATGTACCCTGACACCGACCTGCCACCCGAGCCGGTCTCCCCCGACCTGGTCGACAGAATCGCAGCCTCTCTCTCCGAGAGGCCGGACTCCAGGAGGACGCGCTATGCCGCCCTCGGAGTCCCCGAGCAGCTGATCTCCAGGCTCATCAACTGGGAGTCCGCCGACATGTTCGACTCGATCTCGGCGGCCACGGGATACGCGGCTCCCCAGCTCGCATGGTTCCTCACGGACAGGCGCAGGGGTTCCAGGCGCGCCGGAGCCGACTGGACGGACCTCGGCGAGGATCGACTTAGGAGTGTTGTGGTGGGGCTCTTCGAGATGGGGCTCTCGCTCCGCGCCGCGGCCGAGGTTCTCGACCGGATGTCCCGGGGCGGACTGTCGCTCGAGGATGCCGTGGCGGAGGTCGAGGAGTCGAAGAAGGCCTGAAGCCCGCTCAGGAATCCGGGCCGAGCTCCTTCAGCCTGTTGAGCAGGGTTCTGTAGCTGATCCTGAGCATCTTCGCAGCGAGGCTCCTGTTGCCTCCCGACTTCTCCAGCGCTTCCCTTATCATCTTCCTCTGCGCCTCGCGCGAGGCTGAATCCCCGGTCTGGAGCAGCCCGCGCTCATCGGCCGCGCCAGGTGTCCGGGGCAGCTCGAGGTG
>DIAQ01000002.1:31837-32087 GCA_002414865.1 candidate division Hyd24-12 bacterium UBA5074
CGCTCCGCAGGAAGTGCCCGGCCAGCGCGGGTATGTCCCCCGTGCGCTCCCGCAGCGGAGGCAGCTTCACCGGGAACTCGCTGAGCCTGTAATAGAGGTCCCCGCGGAAGCGGCCCGAGGCCGCCAGCTCCTCCAGGTCGCGGTTGCTGGCTGAAACCACCCTGACGTCCGCCATGAGGATCTCGGTGCCGCCAACGCGGGAAAACTCCTTTTCCTGCAACACTCTAAGGAGTTTACCCTGAAGCTGGGG
>DIAQ01000040.1 GCA_002414865.1 candidate division Hyd24-12 bacterium UBA5074
GCCGCAGCAGCAGCCGCGGCAACCCCGCAGCCCCGCACGGGGAGGAACAGGAGGGCCGCGAGGAGGCTGCCGGCCGTGCCGGGCGCAACAGGGCTCAGACCCGTCAGGAAGCCTGTCGAGAGAACGTACATCGCCGCATCCCGGGGCCTCGTCCTCACCATAGGAGCCTCTTCACCACGAGCCGGTTGCGCCAGCAGTAATCGAAGCCCGAGATCACCGCGAGGAACACTGCGGAGAGCAGGGAGGCGCGGGCGAGGACTTCTATGAGGCTTCCCTCGGCCCGGACGAAGACGGGCACGGACAGGGCGAGATAGAAGATGATCGCGGCGACCTCCGCGGCGGTCTTCCACTTGCCGAGCCTGGAGGGCAGGATCAGCACGCCGGCGTATGCAGCCATCGACCTGAGCCCGGTGATCAGGAGCTCACGGCCGATGATCACCCAGACGGCCCAGACGGGCACCATGCCAATCCTGACCAGGCCGATCAGAGCGAGGCAGACCAGCAGCTTGTCGGCGAGGGGATCGAGGAACCTGCCGAGGTTCGTGACCCAGCCGTAGCGCCTGGCCAGGTAGCCGTCGTAGAGATCGGTGGCGGCGGCGATCAGGAAGGTGGAGAGGGCGGCGATCCGGAATCCGGGCCTCGGGTCCATCATCAGTATCATGGCCACGGGCCCCAGGGCCATCCTCAGGATGGTCAGCCTGTTGGGCCAGTTCACTCAGACCTTCTGGCGACCCTCGAAGGCCTGGGCCAGGGTGAGGGCGTCGGTGAACTCGACCGAGGCGCCGGAGGGCAGGCCACGGGCGAGGCGCGTGACCCTGGCGCCTGTTCCTTCGAGCGCGCGGGAGAGGTAGGCGCAGGTCGCCTCTCCGTCGGCGGTGGCGTCGAGCGCCAGGACGACCTCCTCGGCTCCCGCCTCCTTCACGAGCGTGGAGAGCTTCTCGATCCCGAGCTGGGACGGACCCACGCCGTCGAGGGGAGCCAGGAGGCCGTGAAGGACGAAGTACCTGCCGCGGAAGAGACCCGCCTCCTCGATGGAGCGGAGATCGGCCGGGTTCTCGACGACGCAGACGGTGACGGCCCGGTTCTCCGCACTGCAGATGGAACAGAGGTCGTTCTCCGTGAGGTTCCTGCACCTCGGGCACTCCCGGACGCTCTCCCAGGTCTCGCGCAGCGCCTCCGAGAGGTCGTGCGCCATCTCCCTGTCGTCGACGAGGGCGAATGCGAGCCTCGCGGCCGTCTTGCGGCCGATGCCGGGCAGCCTGGCTATCTGATCGGTCAGCCTCTCGAACCAGGTGTCCTTCACAGGAGCCCCCCGGTGTCGGGCAGGCCCAGCTCGCGCATCTTCTCCGAGGAGAAGTCGCGGCTGCGGTCGACTGCGGCGCGCACTGCGGCCAGGACCATGTCCTCGAGCATCTCGGGGTCGCCCGCCTCGAAAGCCTCGCGGCCGATGGAGATCCCCACGAGCTCTCCGGAACCCGTCACCGTGGCGCGGACGGGTCCGGCGGACCCTTCCAGCCTTGCCCCGGCGAGATCCTCCTGGAGCCTGGCGATGCCCTGCTGCATCTTCTGCGCCTGCTCCATCATCTGCTTGAGCTGCCTGTTCAATCCTGCCTCCCGTCGGAGTGGTTCTCGTACGGCACCGCGTCGAAGAGGTCGAGGAGGCTGCGCGTGATCTCCTTCTCCTCGTCCTGCCCGCCCTGGCCGGACGCCGCATCCTCCGCCGGGGCAGGCGTGGGCGTGGCCTCGGCGGCAGGCGGGTCCTCCCCGCCCTGCACGGGAGATGCGGCATCCTCCTCCGGAGCGGGAGGCTCCCCGGCCGACGGCGCGGGTCCGGCCGGAGCGCGACCCTCCGGCACCGGATCGGGGGCCGGGGCCGTGGCGGGTCCGGGCTGCCGGACGGGGCGCGGCTGCGCCTGCGGGGCCTTCCCGGGGACCCGGGAGGCCGGCGAGGGAGGCAGGTCGCTGACCCCCACGGCACAGCGGAGCTCCGAGGCTGTGAGGAGGGCGCTCTCGAGCACGACCCTCGGGAGGCTGGAGGTCCGGGTTTCGGCGGCCGCCGACGAAATGATCCTGAGGGTGTCCAGAACGGCGACGTCGCTCACGGCCCCCGCGATCCTCCGGAGGGTCTCCGCCTCCCTGTCGGGCATCTCGTCCAGGCCGGCGACTCCGCCCGCGGCCACCAGCATGAGGTTGCGGAGGAACTCCTGGGAGGCGTCGCACACCTCCTCCACGCTGTAGCCGCCAGAGAGGGCGCCCGCGAGCATGTCCAGGGCCTCTCCCCCCCTCCCGGCGAAGACAGCCGAGAACATGGAGGCGAGGAGGTCGTGCTCCACGACCCTCAGGAGCGACTCGGCGCTCTCCAGGGTTATCGAGCCGCCGGAGAAGCTCACCAGCTGGTCCATGAGCGAGAGGGCGTCCCTCATGCTCCCGCCAGAGGCGCGGCAGACCAGGGACAGGGCTTCGCGCTCCACGGGTATGCCCTCCCCCTCGGCCTCCCTCGCCAGGTACTCGGCCATTACGGGGGATGGTATCCGGCGGAAATCGAACCGCTGGCAACGACTTATGATTGTGGCCGGGACCTTCCGGGGCTCCGTGGTCGCGAACACGAAGGCCACGAACTCGGGAGGCTCCTCCAGGATCTTGAGGAGGGCGTTGAAGGCCTCCCTCGTGAGCATGTGGACCTCGTCGATGATGTAGATCTTCCAGCGGCCCGCGGAGGCCGAATAGCGCGCCTTCTCCCTGAGGTCCCGGATCTCGTCGATGCCGCGGTTGCTGGCGCCGTCTATCTCCAACACGTCCATGTCCGTGCCGGCTGCTATGCGGGTGCAGCTCTCGCAGACCTGGCAGGGCTCGGAGGTCGGGCCCTTCTCGCAGTTGAGGGCCTTGGCGAGGATGCGGGCCGTGGTGGTCTTCCCGACGCCCCTGGGGCCGGCGAAGAGGTAGGCATGGCCTGTCCTGCCGCTGTCGATGGCGTTGCGGAGAGTGATGGTCACGTGCTCCTGGGCGAGCACCTCCCCGAAGCTCTGCGGGCGCCACTTCCTCGCGAAAACCAGATAGCTCAACCCTTGCCTCCGCCTCGGTTGTCTCCGGCATGGGACAGAGGCCGGCCGCAGGACCCGGTCGACGAACGGGCACCGCCCGGGATCATGCCGGCTGGACCGTGTCGCCCGACAGGCTTCCCTTACCGCTGCTACCTTCCGGTCCTGACGGGGTTCGAGAGCTGTCGCCGCACGGCTTCCGGCCCCGGCGGAGCATCCATGCCCTCCGGGCAGGAACAGCCTCCGCGGTTCGCGCGGGGATGCACCTGCAGCGCTCGTTCGCAGCGGCCGACCGAGGGCGATTATACGGGATGGAAAGGGCAAACGCTCAGGGCCGGAAGAGCAGCCTGTAGCAGGTGGAGTCCGGCGAGGCCGGGAGGCCTTCCAGCGGCAGGCCGAAGTAGCTGCTCCCTCCGCTGTTCCTGGCCCGGTTGCCGTTCGCGTAGACGGCATAGCTGCGGATCCAGGAGGCGCCGCCCGCGACACTCGATCTCGTCTCGACGATCACCGCCGTCTTCCCTGCGTCCTGCGCCGAAACCCGGGGCAGCCATGCCGCGAACGCGGGCACATCAGCCTCCCGGACGACAACGATCCTGTCGAGCGCCACCGGGGCGCCGAGGCCCACGCGCTCCGCGAGCGCCTCCGCCACCGCGCGCGCCGTGGAATCCGAGGAGACGAAGTAGACTCCGCTCGGGATGTGCTCGAAGGCGCTGTCCGGCGCAGGTGTGAGGAATGCGTCGAGGGTGTCGGGTCCGAACGGGGCCGCAGCTCCTCCGAAGACGATGGCCGGCAGGGTGTCGAAGACAGCGGCGGTGGCTTCGAGGGACTCCGCGATGTCGGGGATGGGCAGGATGGTGGCACCGTCGAGCGCCTGATCCTCCCGGACGGGCTCCCGGGCCGGAGACATGGGCTCTCCGCCGCAGCGGATCCTCGATGCCAGGAAGGCCAGGGCCGCCGTGGCGAGGACTGCCCCCGCGATGCGGAGCCACCCGGGTCTGCGCAGTCCGGAGGAGCGTGCCGCCTGGACCGTGGCCGTGGCCGACGCCACAGCCCCGCCCTGCCTGCGGAATCGCGCCTTGGATTCTCGCAGGATGGCCTCGGCGCCGAAGTCCGCTCCGGATCTGGCCTTCATCGCGGCCGTCATCCTGGCAGGATCGAGATGCCTCCAGATCGAGCCGCTGCAGATGACGATCGACTCGCCCTCGCCCAGCCTGACGGCCACGGACTGGGGCTTGAGGTCCTTCTGTCCCAGCTGGAGGGTCAGGTCCCTCGAACGCTGGCGGTAGCCCGGATCGCTGGGAGCGAGCCCCATCTCCCCGGCCAGGGTGTGTTCCTCCGTGAGGGGATGCACTCCTGCCGGGCCCACCAGGAAGGCCCTGCAGCCCCCCGCGTGGACCACCCAGGCATCCCTGCCCAGGATCGCCACCGAGGTGGCCGAGCAGCCTCGCAGCTCGTCGGAGCGGATCTTCTCTCCCGCCTCCGAGAACGCTTCCACGAGCGCCTCGCCGACCCTGTAGGCGACTCCCTCGGCGAAGATGTCCCTGATGATGGAGACGGCGACCTCGGCCGGACGGCGCTCGCCGCCCGTGCCTTCCGCGACCGTGGCGACAGCGGCGAAGGGGTGCTCCCCGCAGAAGCCGTCGGCGGCGGACAGGGAGTCATGCCTGCTGGTTCCCCTCGTGGAGAGCCAGGCTACACCCACGGGATCAGCCCTTCGAAGAGGGGTGGTGGAGATGAGCGGATTCGAACCGCCGGCCTCTGCCTTGCGAAGGCAGCGCTCTACCAACTGAGCTACATCCCCACACTGCGGTTCGCAATACTGCCAAACGAAGCCTCCGGGCGCAAGCCTACAGGGCCAGGACGACCCGTCCGGAGCCCTCCACGGTGAGGAAATCGGCGTTCGCCGGATCCTCCGAGACCGTCAGGCCGGGCTCCGCACAGAGGATGCAGCCCGATCTGACCGAGACTCTGTCGCCGTCCATGCGCAGCTCCCTGAAACGCCCGCCGGCGAACAGGACCGCCTCGCAGGGACCTGACGCGATGCGTGCGAGGGCCGGGATGCTCTCCACGGCGCCCTCCGCGAGGACGGTGCGGGAGTCGAGCAGGGCCAGCCTGTCGGTCCGCACGAGCGAGCCCTCCGACAGCTTCACCACCACCGGGACGCGGGTCCCCTGTCCGAGCAGGATCAGCCCGTTGCCGGAGACTATCCTCCTGGGGCCCTCCTTCTCGATTGTCAGGTCGCCGTCGAGCGAGACCACGTAGGCCATCCTGAGGTCGACCTTCCCGGATCTGAGCTCCACGAGCACCAGCTCGTCCGGATCGGGCTTGTGGACGCGATACTCGCCTGCGGGCGCTGCAGCGGGCTCCGGAACGGGTCCGGGCTCCGGGGCGGCGGCGGGCACGGATTCGACGGCGGCCTCCTCGACGGGCGCGATCGACGGCTCGGGAGCCTCGTCGGGGACAGGCTCGGGGGCGGACGGAGGCTCCGCCGCCGGGGCCGGCTCCAGCACGGGTTCCCGAGCAGGTGCGGGCTGTGCCTCGACCGCCTGGATCCTGGGTGGAACCGCGGCGAACGATTCGAACACGACCTCGAGGGTCGGGATCGGGCCGGAGGGCTGCTGCGGAGGCTCGATCCCTGCCGGGACGGGAGGCGCCCCGGGGGCTGCCTCGGCCGACTGTGCACGGGTGGCGAACAGCTCCGAGATCTCATCCAGGGGGGATGCGGCAGGCTCGGGCAGGGTCCCGGCGGTCGGCTCTTCGACCGTCACGACGGTCGGCTCTGCGACCGTCCCGGCGGTCGGCTCCGCGACAGTTTCGACAGCCGCTTCCGCCGCGGCGCCGAAGGCTTCGGCCAGAGCGTCCGCCACAGGCGCAGCCTGCGCTCCGGCAGGCT
>DIAQ01000055.1 GCA_002414865.1 candidate division Hyd24-12 bacterium UBA5074
CGGGGAACCTGTCCCCCAGCAGCGGCATGCGTCCCTCCATCAGGAGACTCCTTCCGCGATGGCCCGGAGCGGGCCGGCCTCCATCAGGCCTGCAGGTCTCCGGGCGCGCCGCCTTTTCTGCCGTTCCCGGAGTCCGCGGAGAGCACGCTCCTGATCCTGGCGATGAGATCGACAGGACGGTACGGCTTCTGGATGAAACCCGCGAGCCCCTTGCCTGCGAATTTGTTGATCGTGTCCATTTCGTTGTAGCCGCTGGAGAGGACGACCCGCACATCGGGCTTCATCCTCCTGAGTTCCCTGAAAGTCTCCTCGCCGTTCAGATGAGGCATCGTGAGATCGAGCAGGATCAGGTCGATCCGGCCGCCCTCGCGGCGGAAGACCTCGATGGCGTCCTTGCCGTCGCTCGCGGTGAGCACCCTGAAGCCGGCCTTCTCGAGCGCCAGCCGGGCGACCGTGCGGACGGTCTCCTCGTCATCGACCACCATCACCACTCCGCTTCCGGACCTGCCTGACTCTCCCTCGACCGAGTGGTGCGCCGAGGTGGAGGAGTCTCCGATGGAAGGGATGAGTATCTTGAACGTGCTCCCCCTTCCCGGCTCGCTGTAGACCTTGAGGGTCCCGTGGTGCCCTCTCACTATCCCCAGGACCGCTGCGAGCCCGAGGCCCCTTCCTGTGAACTTCGTCGTGAAGAACGGGTCGAAGATCCTCGACTTCGTCTTGTCATCCATGCCGCAGCCGGTGTCGGAGACCTCGATGAATGTGTAGGGGCCTTCCGGGAGGTCCTCGTCCAGATAGGCGCCCGAGAGATAGGCCCTGTCCACCATCGTGGCGCCGGAGGAGATCGTGATGATCCCGCTCCTGTCCCCGATGGCCTCGGCCGCGTTCATGATGAGGTTCATCACCACCTGCCGGAGCTGTGTCGCATCTCCCTCGATGAGAGGGACGCTCCGGGTGACGTCGAGCCTGAGGACGACGTTCTTGGGCACGGCCGCCTGGAGGAGGTTGACCATCTCCTCGATCAGGATGTTGATGTTGATTGGCTCGACTATGAACTTTCCCCTGCCGGAGTAGGCCAGGAGCTGGTTGGTGAGCTCCGCCGCCCTCAGGGCGGCCGTCTCCAAGCGCTCGAGCGTCCGGCGCACGGGGGATTCGGGCGGAAGCTCCATGAGGGCCAGTCCAGCGTTCCCCAGTATCCCCATGAGCAGGTTGTTGAAGTCGTGGGCGATGCCCCCCGCGAGGATGCCGAGGCTCTCAAGCTTCTGGGAATGCTGGATCTGTCGTTCGAGGAGCCTTCTCTCCTCCTCGATCCTCCGGCGGCCGGAGATGTCCCGGAGGACCGCCAGGATGCTGGGCTTCCCGCCCTCCATGAGGACGCTGGCGCTCAGCTCGACAGGCACCTCGTGCCCGTCGGCGTGGAGGAGGGCGGTCTCGTAGACGGGCGGCACGTCTGTCTCACCGCTCAGCCTCTGGATGTGTCTGCCGTAGACGATATCCCTCTGCGAGGGTGGGAGGAACTGCGAGAAGGGCTGCCCTTCCATGTCCTCCCTGCTGCGCCCCACCATCTCTGCGAGGACCGGGTTCGCGAACCAGACCTTGCCGTCGGAGGCGATGACGATGCCGTCGCTGGCTCGCTCGACGAGATTCCTGTACCTGTTCTCGCTCTCCTTCAGGGCTTCCTCGGAGCGCTTCTTCTCGATGACCATGGCGGCCGTGCCCGAGAGGGACAGGAGCATCTCCTCCTGCATCCCTGTCAGCGCCGTGTCCTCGGCGTAGCTCTGAACCACCATGACGCCCACGACCCTGCCCTCGACCGAGAGCGGCACGCCCATCCACCACTCGGCCAGCTCGCCGATGAGCTGGACCTCTCCGATGCGGATGAGGTTCGCCATGCCCTCCCTGGTGATGAAGGCCGGCCTGCCCGAGCGGAGCACGATCTCGGTGACTCCGCGACCGGGGCGCCTCGGGGCCTGGTGGACATCATACCTGTCCACGAAATAGGGGAAGGTGATGAGGTCCTGCTTGCTGTCATAGAGAGCGATGTAGAAATCGTCGGCCTGCACGATTCCGGAGATTATGGCGTGGATCGACTCGTACAAGGTGAGCGCGTCCGGCGAGGATAGCCCCGCCTCCACGATAGCGCGGGTGGATTCCAGGAGCTGGGCCGAGAGCCTCTTCTCCGTGGTGTCGTGGCCCGTCACGAGGAATCCGGCGTCCGCCTCACCCGGGATCCTGGCCAGCGAGATGCGCCTGTGCCTGCCGTCCGGGAACGGGAGGTCCCCCGAGATCTCCCTTCCCTCCGAGATCGACCTGACGATCGCCGATTGCTCGTCGGACAGCGGGAAGTTCCGCCAGAGGTCGGCCCAGAGGGTTCCCACGGGGTTGCTCCCGGTCCTCAGAGCCTCCATGGCGGCCCGGTTGGCGCCCGTGATCTCCCTGGATGCATCGAGATGCAGGATGATGTCCTCGATGGAATCGAGGATGAAGGCGGTCGGCACTGCGGGATCGCAGCCCATCGACCCTTGGGTTATCCCGGGATCTTCAGTCAAGACACTTCTCCCGCTGCCGGACGCCTGATGACGAAGGCGCTTCCATCGCTGCTTTTATGTGCACAAGAGCCTCATTTGTCACGCCCGGGAGCGCCCTGTCGCGGACTCCCCCGGTCATCGATGCCGGCCGTCCTCCGCAGCTCGTACAGGAGGTCGAGCGCCTGCCTGGGCGACAGGGTGTCCGGATCGATGGCCTCGAGAGCATCTCTCAGTGCGCTGGACTCGGGCTCGAGAGGCAGATCGAGCTGATCCCCCCTCCCGGTCGGAGATGCCTTGGCGCCCTTTTCGAGATCGTGGAGCACCCTGGCCGCCCTGGCGATCACCTCGCCCGGCACGCCCGCCATGGATGCCACGTGGATCCCGTAGGACCTGTCGGCCCCGCCCTCGGCGACTCTGTAGAGGAAGACGACCCTGCCGCCCTTCTCCCGGACCGTGACGCTGACGTTGGCCGCGAACGGCAGGTTGTTCCCGAGGGTGGTCAGCTCGTGGTAGTGGGTTGCGAAGAGAGTGAGCGGGCGGTGGACCTGGTGCGAGGCGATGTACTCGACGATGGCCCACGCCAGGGAGAGCCCGTCGTAGGTGCTCGTGCCCCGCCCGACCTCGTCGATGAAGGCCCTGCTGGCCGGGGTGCTGGCATTCAGGATGAGGGCTGCGTCGGCCATCTCCAGCAGGAAGGTGGACTGGCCTCTCACGATCCTGTCCCCCGTGCCGAGGCGCGTGAAGATCCTGTCAGCGGGACTGAACCTCATGGAACGGGCGGGCACGAAGCAGCCGGCCTGCGCCAGTATGAGGGACTGGGCGGCCATCCTCAGGAATGTCGATTTGCCTGCCATGTTGGGGCCGGTCACGATCAGTATGCGGCGCGACTCGTCGAGCCTGACCGGATTGGGGACGCATTCCCCGGACGGCAGGAGGATGTCGAGCACCGGGTGCCTGCCGTCCTCGATCTCCAGGCACTCGCCGGCGACGATCGAAGGCCTCGCATAGCAGCGCTCCGAGGATATCGCCGCCATCGAGCACAGAACATCGAGGACGGCGAGGAGTCTCCCGGTCTCCCTGATCCTGGCCGACTCGCCTGCGACCTCCTCCAGAAGGCTCTGGAAGATCGTCTTCTCGATCCTCGAGATGTCCTCGTCCGCGCGAAGGATGCGCGACTCCATCTCCTTCAGCTCAGGTGTCACGAACCGCTCGGCACCGACGAGGGTCTGCTTCCTCGAATAGGTGGCCGGAACTGCGTCGACTGCGCTTCTCGGGACTTCGATGTAGTAGCCGAAGATCCTGTTGTAGCCTATCGAGAGGCGCTGGATCCCGGTTTCCTCCCTCGCAGAAGCCTCCATCGCGGACATCCAGGCCTTGCCACCCGACCTCAGCTCTCTCAGCCCGTCGAGTTCCTGCGAGACTCCGGAGGCGATTGCATCCCCTCCTCCGGGCTTGAATGGCGGTGGCTGGGACAGTGTGGCGGAGATCCTCCTCTCGATGTCCTGGAGCTGGTCCATGGCACGGCAGGCGGCGAGCATCGGCGTCTGGATGCGGTCGAGGACTTCGACGAGTGTCGGAAGCTGCCTGGCCGTTGACGCGACGGCGGCCAGGTCCCTCGGGCCTGCCCGCAGGGTGAGGAGTCTGCCGGTCTGGCGCGGGAGGTCGCAGCACGAGGCGAGGATGGTCCTGATCCTCTCCAGACTTCCGCAGTCGATCAGCTCGGCCACCGAGTCATGCCTCGACCTGATCTCGGCGGCGGCCGCCGGAGGAGCGAGGAGCCACTCCCTCCAGAGCCTGGCCCCCTGCGGCGTGCCGGTCCTGTCCAGCGCATCCGC
>DIAQ01000015.1:0-3317 GCA_002414865.1 candidate division Hyd24-12 bacterium UBA5074
GCATCGTTCTGGAGAGCCTGGAAGCCTTCGGGCAGGGCTGCCCTGACCCTGGACAGCGACTTCCACCAGTAGTCGTGGTTCCCCCTTAGCATGATCTTGCGGCCAGGAAGCGAGGCCACGATCGAGAGGTCCGGCAGGGCCTCCTCCAGGCGCAGGGCCCATGAGACGTCTCCGGGGATCAGGACCGTGTCGTCGGGCTCCACGCACTTCCTCCAGGCCGAGGAGATCTTCCTGGCATGGCCCTCCCAGCACGCGCCGAAGATCTCCATCGGCTTGGCGCCGGAGGAGGACAGGTGGAGATCGGATATCGCCCAGACCGTCATCGCAGAGGCGTCGGGGCGGTACTACCCCCTGCGCGAGAGGCTCGTATCTGCTCGAGGAGGGCGGGTATGCGGGCCGGCTCGGAGGCGATCTCGGTGGCCCCTTCCAGCTCGTCAGGGCCTCCGTAGCCCCAGAGGCAGCCGATGGATGGAAGACCGCATTCCAGGGCGGCTTCGATATCGATATACCTGTCGCCGACAACTGCTGCGACCCCTCCGGCCCTCAGTGCGAGGTCCCTGATCCTCTCGGCCTTCCCGATGCCGCCCTCCAGCCCGCTCAACTCGTCGAAGAAGCCGCGGATGCCCGTGGCGCGGGTCACCAGCTCGATGTACTCGACCCCTGCATTCGAGCAGACGGCCATCGCCCAGCCTGTCCCCGCCAGAACGGCGAGGGCGGCGGGGATGCCTGGATAGCACTCCGCGGATGTCCTGACGGTTTCCGCCTGCCTGATCCTCAGGGCTCTCACGAAGGACTCCCTCGTGGCCTCGCCCGCTCCGGGGAGCAGCGCATCGCAGATGTCGGGGATCGGCTCTCCGTAGAGAGACTCGATGAAGTCGTCGTCAGGGATCGCCGCGCCGGCGTCCGCCAGGGCCATCCTGATTGCGGGGGTCAGCGCCGCCTCCGTGCGGTGGAGCGTTCCGTCGAGGTCGAAGATCGCGAGGTCGGTCATGGTTCGTTCCGTTTCCGTTCTGCAGACGGATGTGGGTAAATATGTTTATTCGGGTCTAGCAGTTAATACAATAGCGCAGCCCTGCCGGGCTCACGCGAATGGTAATCCTTGCATCCCAATTGTCTGCCGGGATTTCCGAACAAAGCGAACTTTGACCCCTTCAGCCGCCGCAGCGGAAGGTTCTGCCGGCCAGCACCTCCAGGGCATGCGGCAGCAGCGGGACAAGGAATTCGAAGCACTCCGTGGCGGCCCTCCTGCTTCCGGGGAGGTTCACGATCAGGGTCGTGCCCCTTATGCCGGCTAGGCCCCGGGACAGCCAGGCGGTTTCCACCTTTCCGGCGGACTTCGCCCTGAGCATCTCCGGCAGGCCCGGCACCCAGCGCTGGATCACATCGTGCATGGCCTCGGGCGTGCAGTCCGTCGGGGAGAAGCCGGTTCCTCCAGTTGTGAGTATCAGGTCGCAGGAGCATTCGTCGCACCACCCCCCGAGCAGGGCGGCTATCCGCGGCCTGTCGTCGGGGACCACGGCGACCCGTGTAACGGTGAACCCCGCGCCTTCGAGCGCTTCGCGCAGAGCGGGCCCGCTGCCGTCCTCACGCTCCCCGCGGCTGCATGAATCGCTCACCGTCATCACGCCGGCCCTGGCCGCGGTCAATCCGTCCACCTGAACTCCCCCGACTTCCCGCCCGACTTCTCGACGAGCCTGATGGGCCCTATCTCCATCCTCTTCCCGAGGTATTTCAGCATGTCATACACCGTCAGGAGCGCCACCGACACGCCCGTGAGGGCCTCCATCTCGAAGCCCGTCCTCTCCACCCCGGTCACCGTGCAGGTGGCAACCACATCGTCGGCCTCCCGGGCCAGATCCACGACTACGGAATCCAGCCTCAGGGGGTGGCAGAGCGGGATCAGTCCCGAGGTCCGCTTCGCGGCCAGGATTCCCGCCAGCCTCGCACACGAGGAGATGTCACCCTTGGCCGAGTCGCCGGAGTCGAACGCCTCCGCCGCCGCCTGCCCCAGCCGGATGCGCCCCTGCGCGACGGCACGCCTCGCGGTCTCGGGCTTCACCGAGCTGTCCACCATCCTTGCCTGTCCGCGATCGTCGAGATGGCTCGAGCGGTCCCTGTCCGTCATCCCCCGGTCCTCCACATGCTCAGGTTCCTGCAGCCGGTGGAAGCGGCAGGCTTCATCTCCACCGCCTCCTCTATCATCCCGAGAAGCGCCGTATCGTCGGCGCCGCCCCTCATGCATGCCTTCAGATCGAAGCCCTCCGGCCTGGAGAGGCAGGAGAGCAGGAGTCCGGTGGACGAGAGCCTGAGCCTGCGGCAGTCCCTGCAGAACTGGGGATCGGACACGGGAGCGACGATCCCGAAGGTGATGTCCTCGGAGGGAATGCTCCAGGTGGTCTGCACCCCTCCGGGTTCCCTGCCCATGGAAACCGTCTCACCGAGGACGGAGGCCGCTGCCAGGATCCGCTCGGCGGGAAGGAAGCGCGCCTCTCCGAGCCTCGCCGGCATATGCTCGATGAACCTGAGATGGACTCCGGCCTCGGATGCCCAGAGGAGCATGTCCGGGATCTCCCCGTCGTTCAGGCCCTTGAGCACCACGCAGTTCACCCTGACCGGAGTGAGCCCCGCCTCGATCGCTGCGGATATCCCCTGCTCGATGGCCTGCACCGAGGCCGTTCCACCCGAGATGGCCGCCAGCACTTCGTCCTTCAGCGAGTCGAGGCTCACGTTCACCCTGTCGAGCCCGGCCGCTGCGAGAGCCCCAGCATGTCTCTCCAGAAGGAGCCCGTTGGAGGTCAGGACCAGCTTGTCGAATCCGCATCTGCTCAGCCCGGCCACCAGGACCGGGAGATCCCTCCTCAGCAGCGGCTCTCCCCCGGTTATCCTAACCTTCCGGATCCCGGCGGTCCGGAAGATCCCGGCAAGCCTCTCTATCTCCTCGAATCTCAGGATCTCGGCGTGATCGTAGAGAGGCACGCCTTCCGAAGGCATGCAATAGATGCAGCGCATGTTGCACCTGTCGGTGACCGACAGGCGCAGATAGTCGATCTCCCTGCCCTGGCGGTCTCTCATGGGCTGGGAAACCCTTCAGGCTCGAGCGGGATGAACTCCAGGACGTCTCCGCGGGAGACCGAGGTTCTCTCCGGAGGCACGACGGCGAGAGCGTTCGCATCGCGCGTGCTCCTGAGGTCGCCGGATCCCGAGGATGGCGGCAGGCCGAGGATCCAGACCCCCTCGCCGCGCATCGCAGTCACGCGGAGGAAGTTCATCCTCCCCGCCTTCAGCCTCTCCTCGAAGCGCGCGACCCCGGGGAGCCT
>DIAQ01000015.1:3700-4038 GCA_002414865.1 candidate division Hyd24-12 bacterium UBA5074
CCGAAGGAGAAGGGCTTGCCCGGCTTGATCGCAACGTCGCGCAGCAGGAGGCGGACTCCGGCCGCTTCCAGGGCCGGGGCGACATGATCCCTGTCGCCCATCGAGATCCCGCCTGCGACTATCAGCGCATCACCGGCCGCGAGGAGCTCTCCCGCAGCGGCGGACGTCGCGGACTCGGCGTCGCAGGCATGCCGGAAGGCGGCTGCGGAGAACCCGTTCCCGGAGAGCAGCGACTGCAGCAGAGGGGTGTTTGCGTCGCGCACGCCGGACGGGCCGGGGACCTCCTCCCAGGGCACCAGCTCGTTGCCTGTCACGAGAACCGCAGGTCGCGGGCGGCC
>DIAQ01000078.1:0-453 GCA_002414865.1 candidate division Hyd24-12 bacterium UBA5074
GTGAAGACACCGGCCCGTAGCACTCTGCGTCGATCTCCTCCACGAGGGCCGGGTCCTGGGTGGGAGGCTGGTAGAGATGCAGCAGGAGGCTGATATGCTTCAAGCCTCCTCCGTCTCCAGGAATACCGGGTCCCCGGCGTGGAGCCCCAGCAGGCCGTCTGCCCGGCCGCCCGAGACGGCCAGCTCGAGGAAGCCCGAACTGCCCTTAAGGAGCGACAGCCCGTCGGAGTCGTACGTGTAGGCCTTCCTCACCGGGACGGACTTCCCTCGCACCTTCGCCGCGGTCACGACCAGCCCCGGGATGTCCGATTCGGAGAGCCAGAGGATGCAGTTGCCGAATGTGTCGACGGACGCCACCGCCGTCTCGACGACGCCTTCGTCGACGGTCGCCATCGGCCTCGGGAGGCGGATCAGCGCATCCAGCGGAACGGGCCGGAAACGGTCGAAGGCCGC
>DIAQ01000078.1:807-17665 GCA_002414865.1 candidate division Hyd24-12 bacterium UBA5074
CGCGGCATCGAGTGAGATCCAGCTGAAGAGCCCGTTGTCGGGGCCGGCGAAGAACACGCCCCCTCCCCTGCACAGGAGTGCGCGCCTGGATGAGCCGACTCCCGGATCGACGATCGCAAGGACTCCGGAGCCCGCCGGAAGCCACTCCTGCGAAACCAGCAGGTGGAATGCGCCCGCCCTGATGTCGCCCGGCGGTATCGAGGTGGAGAGGTCGACGAACGAGGCCGGGCCGTCATAGGCCTTCAGGAAGGAGGCCTTCATCTGGCCGGAGTAGGTGTCCGCCACTCCGAAGTCGGAGAGGACGAATACGGTTGTCATCTCCTGCATCGCTGTTCTCCCGTCATCTGTGCCTGATAACCACGAGCGTCTGGTCGTCGGAGCGCGGCGCCCCGCGGGAGTGCCTGTTGACGGCGTCTATGACACGGGAGACGATCTGCCTGGACGAGAGGTCGCGCAGGCTCGTGCAGAGCTCGACCAGGGCCCTGAGGCCGAACTCCCTGCCCCCGGTGTCGAGGGCCTCGGTGATCCCGTCGGTGTAGAGCACTAGCACGTCGGCGGTCTCCATCGAAACGATCCCGTAGTCGTACTCCGCATCGGGGAAGGCCCCCAGCAGGAGCCCGCCCTCGCTGAGCAGCTTCGACTGCCCCTCGCGCTTTATGAGCACGGGGGGATTGTGGCCGGCATTCACATAGGTGATGAGGCCGGTCCTGGAATCGAGTACGCCGTAGAACAGACCGACGAGGTTGGAGGAGTCCTCGACCGAGGAGAGGGATTCGTTGACCCTCTTCATGACCTCGCTGATCGAATAGAGGTTCCTCACGTTGGCGCCGAGGTAGCCCTTGAGGCTGGCCATGGTGAGGGCGGCCGGAATGCCTTTCCCCGAGACGTCGCCGACCGCGATCCCGAGGTTCTCCTCCGGGAACTGGAAGAAGTCGTAGTAGTCCCCTCCCACCTCCCGGGCCGGGCTGTAGTAGAACTCGATGTCATAGCTCTCGAGCCGCGGAGGCCTGTCGGGGAGGAACTCCATCTGGATCTCGCGCGCAGTGTTGAGTTCCTCGGAGATGGTGGCTCCGGTGGAATACCGGTCGAGGAGCAGGTCAGGGAGCTTCCTCCTGAGGGTGTCAGAAGCCAGGAGGCTGGGGCTCGCCGTGACCAGCTTCAGCGACTCGATCCTCACCTCGTCGTCGGAGTCGGAGAGAAGGCTCGAGAGGAGCTTCTCCGCCCCTTCGAGAGCGAGCATGCCCTGATGGGCGGCCAGGCCTGCCACCAGCTCCCGCCTCACGGACCGGGAGGGGTCGGCGGCTGCGGCTGCGAGGAACGGCAGCCTCTCCTCGTCGCGAAGGGTCGTCGAATCCAGGACGCCGGCGAGAGTCCGGGCCCTCACCGAGGGGTCCTCGTCAGAGGCCAGGACGCGCGCCGGTCCCGCCTCCGCGGGCGGAGAACCGCTCAACCTTCCCAGCGCCTCTCCCACGAAGGCCCTGACAGACCTCTCGGGATCTCCGGCGAGCTTCTCCAGGAGCTTCTCCGGGACGGGACCCCTGCAGCCCTGCTTCAGGATCGCGCGGGCGAGCGAGGAGCGCACCACGGGTGACTGATCGGAGGCCAGCTGGTCGAGCAGCTCGATGCCGCCATCGCCGAGGGACTGGGAGTTCCACAGGACGAACCAGGGGAGGCGCGCCCTCTCCTCGATCCCCGAGTGCGCCAGCATTTCCCGGCAGACCGATACAGAGGTTTCCGCCAGGTCGATCCGGTTCCTGGCGAGCAGCTGCCCCAGCGCCTCCCTGCCCTCGTACTCCTCGGACGACAGGACGGTCCTCACCAGGCTCCTGCGCTGGTCCGGGTCGAAGGCCCGGGAATAGCTCAGGACCAGCGTGGCGAATTCCAGCCCGGACGCCACCGATCCGGCCGCGAGGGTCCAGAGTCTCTCCTGCTCGCCTTTCGTGAGCCACGAGTGGTTCATGAGCAGGCATAGAAGGACGGCGCTCCGGTCCGACTCCGACTCCAGGTTGGAGACCAGGGCTTCGCGGATCTCCCCGTCGAAGTACCTCAGCCGTCCTCCGATCTGCCTGGCAACCAATCCCTTCCCACCGGGCGGCAGCCTGCCGAGCAGGAGCCAGAGGAGGTCCGTGAACTCGGTCGTGAACTCGTCAGGGCTCCGGTTCAGGAGGCCCCAGGCGAGGCTCTGCAGCAGCCTGCTGTCCTCCCCCTGGAGGAGCGCATTCACGAACTCCATCTCACGGGCGGAGATGTCGGGGAACCTCCTGCCGATATAGGTCGTGATCTGGACCTTCACGTCAGCCGAGCCGTCCTCGAGGAGCCGTGCATAGCAGCCGGACGGATCCTCCTCCACCCCCCAGAGCCCGATGCCGTGCATCAGGGAGCCTCTCACATCGGCCCTCTCGTCGGACAGCAGGCTGGAGATCACGCCCGAGAGCTTCGCGTCGCGCCTTGCCCAGGGCTTCGCACAGGCTTCCGCCAGCGCCTTCCTCACCTCGGGATCGCGGGAGCCGGCCAGATTGGCGCAGATGCTCACCACGCCCTCGTCCGCGGTGTCGGGGTCCTTGAGGAGGACGGCGAGGACGTCCCAGAGGTTGTCGGAGTCCTCCTCGCGGGCGATCGAGTGGAGCAGTGCGGACTTCTCATCGGCCGCGAGGCCCGGATAGAAGTTGGCCAGGGCGAGTCCGGCCTTGCGCGACCTCGCGTTGCGCGATCCGAGCAGGACGTCGCCGAGTATGCGGATTACGGGGTCCCTTCTCCGTATCAGCTCCTCGAGGGCCTGGTCGACGGCGACCAGCATGGTGGTGTCACCCGCGGTCAGATGGGTCTCGCCCGCGAGGCTGAAGCGCCTGAAGGGGGTCCGTCCTCCGGCTGCGCCCGTGTCCGAGTACCTCCGCTCGAGCTCCTGGCGCGAGGGGAACCGGGAGGACTCGAGTATGGAGATCCGCTCCCACATCCGCATCAGGGCCGGGCGGAAGGTGCCCTCGGAGACCTCCGGGTCGAACGCGGCGAGCAGGAGCTGCTCCGCCGCCTTCATCCGGTCGAGAGCGAGGAGGTCGCGGAGGGCCTTCCTGCCCTGCTCCAGCCTCCAGTCGCGCCTTCCCGAAGGCTCCGGGAGCCTGATGGATGCGTCTCCGTAGCTGTCGAAGATCTCCTCGATCCTCGGGGAGGAGGAGGCAAGTATGAGCCTTCTACCTGATTCCGTGGCGCGGATCATCAGCGAGAGGGCGACATTCCAGAGGTGAGAGGGCCAGAGGTCCGTGAATCTCCGCAGGGTGTCCAGGTCCCAGAACACGGCGCAGTCCTCCGGACCCGTCAGGAGCCGCTCGACCGCGGTCACGTCCAGATCGACCGAGATCAGCTCCACCGGAGTGAGCCCCTCCGAGGCGGAGAGCACGAGGAGGTGCCTGGCGAGGGTCGTCTTGCCTGCGCCCAGCTGACCGCCGAGGCAGACGAAACCTCTCCTGGCGAGGACCGAGCGCGCCTTCTCGAGGCTCCCTGCATCTATGCTCGAGGGGTCCACCTCGCCGTACGAGGCGAGCAGGTCGGAGCCGGAGGGGAATTGCGGGATGTCCCTGCGGATCGAGCCGATCCAGGGGGCGATCCTGCTCGAAACCGTCCCCCTGGCCTCTGCCGCGTCGCGGAAGACCCACCAGGTGCCGCTGCTCCGAAGCCTGGAGTAGATGCTCTCGCCCGAGGCGGGTTCGCCATGGCACAGCGCGGCAAGGGGCATGCCCTGGCGGAAGCAGGAGAAGAAGAGCCTCCGCAGGCGGTCGGACGGGTCGCCTTCGAAAAGGAAGAGGACGGCATCGGGCCTGTCCTCGTAGGTCACCAGCTCGATGTCCGCGGCCCAGGGCGGGGGCGCCATGCGCTCCAGGTCGCTCCGCAGGAGCACCTCGAGCCCCCCGGGCAGATCGCGATCCTCCACCGCGAACAGGAGGCGGAACCTGTCGGTGTCCATCGCCGACCTACAGGATCCTGCGCTCGAGCGCGACCGCAGCAGCCTCCAGGGCCGGCCCCGGAGCCGCTCCTGGCCGGGACACGGTCACGGGATGGGCCAGATCAGGGTCGCGAGCGTCTTGCCTTCGGGCGACAGGTCGAAGTCGACCCATCGCGCGAGGTTCCTGGCTATGAGGATGCCCCTCCCCCTGTCGGAGTAGAGCTGATCGCCCTCCCCGGGCTTGAAACCGACATCACCCGCAGGCGTCCACGAGCCCTGGTCTCCGACCTGGACGCGGAGGCTCCCGGGGAGGACCTCCAGACAGATGGTGATCTCCTTGTCCGGATCCATGTCGTTTCCGTGCTCCATGCCGTTCTTCACGAGCTCGAGCACCGCGATGGACAGAGATGTGAGGTCGTCCTGCTCGACGCCTGCGATGGAGCCGACCTTCTCGACCACTATCTGGACTGGCTCGAGGAACTCCTCGGCGCTCGGAACTCCGATCCGGACCGGCGTCACGCTTTCTCCGGCTCCTTGAAGCTGGCGATCGCCTCCGACTCGCTGGCAAAGGTCTCGAAGACCGTTATTAGCTTAGTGATGATGAACAATTCGTGTATCTTCTTGGTGGCGTTGAGGATCTTCATCATGCCCTCGGCGCGGCGCAGGGTGGTGTGGCCGCTCACTATCACGCCGAGGCCCGAGCTGTCCATCCAGGTGACGCCACCCAGGTCGAGCACGACCTTCTTGTGCCTGTCCTGGTTGACCAGGTTCTGGAATGCGGTCTTCAACTCCATGAGCTCGGGACCGCTGATCAGCTTGCCCGTGAGCCTGACGATGGTTACTCCGTCCTTCACCTGCTCCTGGATCTTCAAGGTGGACCTCCGTTCATGGATGACCATGTGTCGCTCTTCCCGACGATGGGATACTTCGATGTGGAGCCGGCCGTGTAAAGCCCCGGCGGGACCCCGCGCAGGAGGCTTCAGCAGCAGACCACGAAATCCTCCCAGTCGACCAGACCCATCCCCTCGAGCGATGCCTTCGCCGAATCCCGGCCGCCGCGAGTCCTCACCGCCACCAGCACCGGGGCGCCTCCGGCCAGGCGCCTCGCCTCCTGCAGGAAGGCCGGAGGCAGCACAGGCCTGCCCCTGGCGGTGCCGCCTATCCTCCCCGGGCTGATGTCCACGAAGGACACGACCTCGATCCCGTGGCCCCTGACGGCGTCGAAGAGGTTCTTCCCCGCGGTGCCGGCACCCCAGACTATCGCAGCGGGGCGTTCGTGGAATGCAGGCGCCATCCTCAGGTACGGTGCCTTCGCCCTCAGGAAGGCCTTCGGGGAGTACCTGGAGCTGGTGCGGCTGAGCCTGGACGGGCTGTCACGCCAGAAGAGGAGCCTCTTCGGCACCTTCCCGAACACGAAACCCCTCGACCACAGCCTGAGCCAGAGCTCGTAGTCCTCCGGGAAGTCGCCCTCCGCGTATCCTCCACAGGCCAGGATCGCCTCCCTCGAGAAGAATGCCGTCGGATGGGGCACGGGGCTCTCCACGAAGATGCTCCGCTCCATCCCCTCGGGGGTGATCAGAGAGTTTATCCAGGACTCGTACACCCTCCAGCCCTCTCCGGCGGTTCCGGTGCACTCCACGAGGCAGCCCGTCACCGAGCGTGGGCCGAGAGACTCCGCGAGCTGGAGCTGCAGACGGAGCCTGTCCGGAGTGCAGACGTCGTCCGCATCCATGCGGGCCGCCCACCGCCCCCTGCCCGCGGTGAGGCCTGCGTTGAGCGCACCCGCGATTCCGGGCCGCCCCGGCTCGACGAGTCGGAAGCGGCTGTCGGAGCTGGTGAAGCGACGCGCGATGTCGGCGCTTCCGTCGACGGACAGGTCGTCGACCAGGACGACCTCGAACGACGGGGCATCCTGCGCCGCCAGGGAGGCGAGGGCCTCCTCGAAGAAGACTCCCGCGTCCCTGAAGGGCAGGACTACCGTTATCTCAGGGGCCGAGCAGCTCATCCACTGTCGAGGCGAGCAGTGAGGGATCCGAGACCGGCCGTCCGCAGGCGTCCCCCACGCAGGGCTGAGCGTACGGAGCGCCTTCAGAGGAGAGACCCAGCGAATCGAGGGCCGCTCTGTCGCCCGGAACGAGGGGATCGTACAGGACGACCGCCCCGGCGCCCGCGAGGGCTTCGGCCTCGTCGAGGAGGGCGCGGGTCAGGCTGTCCGATGCGGGCCCCACGACGACCACGTGCAGGCCCGACACCGCCCTGCCGGCCTGGGAGTCCTCCGCGGAGCCTGCGACGAGGGAGGCCGCGAGCGACGAGAAGAAGGCGGAGTCCCTGGCTCCCGCGACTCTCGCCGCCTCCTCTCCCGACCGGTCCAGGGCTATCGTGACCGGGAGCAGGCCGGGGAGGGAGTATTCCTCCCTGACGGCGTCCGCCTCGTCCCCGTCGAGCCAGACGGCGTCGATGCCCAGGTGCAGGCCCTCGATGACCTGGAGCATCGCGGCGGAGTCGGGATCTCCGATGTCCACCGCGAGGAACCTGCAGGCATCGCCGGCGGCTCCGGCCGCCGCGTCGAGATGCGGCAGCTCCCGCAGACAGGGAGTGCACCAGCTCGCCCAGAAGTTCACGATGACAGGCTTCCCGGCGGATGCCCGCAGAAGGCTGTCCAGCGCATCCATCCCGGTGAATGTGCTCCCTCCCCCGCTCCCTGCCGGTCCCGCGCCGCCACAGGAGTGGTGCGCCACCGGCACGAGCAGGGCCAGGAAGAGCGGGATCCAGGCCAGTTCGCGCAGGCGTGCCTTCATCCGGTCGACCTCCACCCTTCGGAGATCGCCCCGGCCGGACATGCGGGAACGCATTGCCCGCACCTTATGCAGTCCTGGGAGCGGGGCCTCCTCCAGATCTCGTGCTCCACCGGACAGACCGTCCTGCACCTGCCGCAGGAAACGCATCTGTCCGACACCGACATCCTCCTGAGAGAGAAACGCCCGGCCAGGGACCAGAGAGCTCCCAGGGGGCACAGAACCCTGCAGAACGGCCTCCTGGAGGCGACCGACCAAGCCAGGATGGCGACGGCCAGCGCGGACTTCCAGGCGAACAGGAAGCCGGGCTGGAGGGTGGCTCCTCCGTCGAAGGCCATCAGGGGCCATCCGGCCTCCATCGTCCCGGCGGGGCATACGGCCTTGCAGAACCACGGATCGCCTCCCGCACCGGGGAACGGTCTCAGCGCCAGCGGCAGGGCGATGACGAAAACCGCCAGGACGGCGAAGCGGGCCGCTCCCCAGGCCTCCGGGATGGGCGCATGCCTCCTGCGCAGGCGCGCCAGGAGATCCTGCAGGAATCCGAAGGGACAGAGCCAGGCGCAGGGTGCCCTGCCGGCGAGGAAGCCTATCGCGAGGAGGAACCCGAGCACGGCGAGGAGGGTCAGCGAGCCGCGCTCCCCTGCCATGAGCCCCGGCGCGAAGCCGGGGGCGGCCAGTATGCTCTGCAGCGCGCCGACCGGGCATGCCAGGACGCTGGACGGACACGAGTAGCAGTGGAGCCCCGGGAAGCAGAAGGCCTTCGAGCCCCCGGCATATACGGCGCCTTTCAGCCAGCCCTCGAGATAGAGGTTGCCGAGGATTGCGGAAACCGTCTGGACGGCGCTCCGCGGCCTCATCCTATCCCGATGCATTCGAGACAGACGCTGGCAGCTTTCCGGAGTATCGCGGAGGGGTCTCCGAGGAGATAGCCCGCCGCGCACGCGGCGGCGGCCAGGATCATCAGCAGCAGGGGGAGCAGGATGGCTCTGCGCCAGGGGGAACTGGAGGCGGCGAGCGGGGTCGAACCGCTGAATGACGGATTTGCAATCCGCTGCCTTACCACTTGGCTACGCCGCCTCGAGCGCGGAAGATAAGGACAGGCGCCCCTTCCGGTCCAGAGGAGGAGGCCACTTCCCCGCGGGCTCCCGGGACTTCATCTTCCCCCGGAGGAATGGAGGCGGAACGATGAGGATGACAATGCGGACCATCGCGCTCGCCGGCGCGCTTCTCCCATGCGCCTGCGGCTCCGGGTCCACCGTATTCGACCTGTGCACCTTCAGGCTCGAGAGCACCGAGGACTTCACCGTGTGTGGAATCCTGCTCGACGATCTCGACCAGCTCACGGTCGGGCAGGCTGCGCAGGTAGCGGCCGCGTGGGCGCAGGGCGACGTGCCAGTGGGCTTCACCCTGGACATCGGCGTGAGGAATCCGAACGACGGCATCACCGGTCCCCTGCTCGACCTCGTGCAGGTCACGGACCTGCCGTGGGACCTCTACATGGATGCCGACGAGGGCTCCGGATTCGACACCACCTGGGTGGCCTCCGGAGAGATCCTCGACCCTGTCGAGGTGCCCGGTGACAGCGAGACCGTGATCGTTCCCATCGAGGTGGAGTTCGACGGGCTCACCGTTCTGGAGGAGCTCGGACCTGTCGCGTTCATCGAGCTGATGATCGCAGTGGGCGGGGTCGACGGCGACATCCGCGACTCCGAGCACCTCGGCAGGATGGTCCTCGAGACCGAGCCCTCCATCGATACGCCGTTCGGCACGATGGAATACCCGGAGCCCGTCTGGGTTGGGCTCGACTGGGACGACTAGGGGTCCGGGAGAGGGGTGGAGCGGGAAACGGGACTCGAACCCGCGACATCTACCTTGGCAAGGTAGAGCTCTACCAACTGAGCTATTCCCGCTCCGATGAGCGCGGCAATTATCGGTGGGATGCGACTCCGCTGTCAATCCCCGGCGGTCCTCTCGACAATCCAGGCGTCGTCGTAGCCGGAGGACTTCACGCCTTCGAGGGCGACGCCCGCCGCCTCCCTCGTCGCGAAGGAGCCCACTCTCACCTTCCACCACTGCCCTTCCCTGTCCACGACGAAGTCCAGCCCCGTATCGCCGGAGGCCAGCTCGCCGAGCCTGGCGGCGGCGGATTCCGATGAGCAGGCCGCGACCTGTATGGCCCAGCCGCCCGCGGAGGCAGTCCCGGCGGCCTCTCCAGTCGTATCCGCGGCGGCCGGCACTTCCAGGGAGGTGATCGCCAGGTAGCCGGCGAAGGGATCCCTGTCCGAGGGCCGCGGATCACCGTACGGATCGACCGGGCCTTCGGAGGCTTCCCGGGAGCCTTCATTCCGCGTCGCCATGGCTCCCCCGCAGGCCGTCGTCAGCGCGAGGACGACCGCAAGAGTCACGGGAAAGGCCTTCTTCGTCATTTCCCCTCCTCGAGGGCCGTCAGGGCGAGATCGAGCAGGGGGAGCATGATCTCGTGATGGCCCGTGAGGCTCACCGGAGTGCCTCCGAGGGCCGCCGTGGGCCTTTCCACGACGTTGCTCGAGGGCCTGTACTGCCTGATCATGTCCAGGTCGGCGGCCGTGAAGCCGGAGACCTCGGATCCGAGGTTCCTGGCGCAGGAGAGGAGCTTCAGGAAGACCTCGGGCATCACCACGGCGGAGCCCACGTTGAGGACGACCCCGCCGCCGAGCCCGCAGATGCGGGATCCCAGGGTGTCGAAATCGCGCTCGGCGGCTCTGGCCAGCCTTCCCCAGTCGAGCATCGGCGCGGGGTGGACGATGTCGGTGCCCAGGGCGGGATGGACGGTCAGCGGCATGCCCTGCCCGAGGCTGCAGACCAGGGGGCTGACGGAGCCGTCTCCGCCCTCCCCGGCCGCCACGGCCCCGAGGGATTCGCCCAGGCCGAGGGAGCCTTCCTCGGCCCTGTCGACGGCCTTCGCGTACAGGACGGAGGTCTCGCGCCACATCCCGAAGCTGCCGTCGCCCAGGCCTGCCTGGACGTCCTCCGAGGTCCATCCCGCAATGGCCATCTCCAGGTCGTGGATGGAGCCGGAGCCGTTCGTGGCGAGGGCCGAGACCAGGCCGCGCCTCATCCAGTTGCACAACAGCGGGCCCAGGCCGCACTTTATAACGTGTCCGCCGTACATCACGAGGATGCAGGCGCCCTTTTCGCGCGCGTCGAGGATCGAGGCCGCCAGCCGTCTGAGGGACCTGGCGGCGAGGACATCCGGGAGGCTGGCCAGGAACGATGCGGCCGTCTCCCCGTCCCAGGGCTTCCAGAGCATATCGCCCGAGACCCGGGAGGTCCTCCCGGAGATGCTCTCGAGCTTCAGACCCCTCCTGTCGAAACCGCTTTCCTTCATCAGGGATACTCCACTCCGACGAGTGTCAGACCGCAGGCGGGCAGCGACTGCCCGGCGAGCCTCCTGTCGCCGGTCCTGAGGATCTCTGCGATCCTCCCGGCGGGGGCGCGGCCACGGCCTGCCTCGACGAGCGTGCCCGCCCAGAGACGGACCATGCCCCTGAGGAATCTGTCCGCTTCTATGTGCAGGGTCCAGCCCGTCCCGGTTTCGACGACCGAGGCGTCCTTCACCTCGACCAGCCAGCTCCTGTTGCCTCCGCCCTCCCGCGCCATTCCGCGCCAGTCGGCCTTCCCCACGCTCTCCGCAGCCGCGAGCGACATGGCGCCCGTGTCGAGAGCAGGCCAGGGGGACACGAGGGAGAACCTGGTTGCGAGAGGGTGCTTCCCCTTCGATATCCTGTACTCGTAGCTGCGCTTCACGGCCGAGAACCTCGCGTGGAACGACTCCGGGACCTCCTCCGCCGAAAGCAGCGCCACGTCTGGGGGCAGCAGCGCCCGGAGGCCGGCGACCGCCCTCTCGGACTCGCGCTCCTCCAGGTCCAGATGGGCGACCTGCCCCGCAGCGTGCACCCCGGCATCCGTCCTGCCGCTGCCGGTGATCCTCACCTGCCTCTGCAGGAGGCGGGCCAGTATGCCCTCCACCGTGCCCTGGACGGTTCTGCCGCAACTCTGAGCCTGCCAGCCCGCGAAGTCCGTGCCGTCGTATTCGAGTATCAGCCGGAGCCTCATCGGGAACCCAGCCCGGAGGCCCCGGCCATCGCGAAGAGCCAGGCCAGGGTCGGGAAGGCGAGCCTCCGGGGGGGCATCTCCGGGGCGGCCGGGATGGGTGACGCCTCTGGAACCGCTTCGAAGGCTCTCCTGACGACCCCGGGAACGGCGGCAAGCCTCCTCTTCAGCCCGGGCCCGCCCTCGAGGGAGGTCATCCCGGCCCCTGCCGAGGCTGCGAGCTGTCTCGCGGAGGCGAGAACGGCGGCGGCATCCCTCAGGAGCCCGCCCCCACGGCCGAGGCGCCTTGCGCATTCGAACAGCCACCACGAGGTGGCCTGGACTCCCGCGTCACGCGCGGCAAAGGCTCCCATGCAGATCGATGCGGACCACCGCAGGAGGGAGATCGCGGAGACCGCCTCCCCGGAGAGTCCGAAGGCCAGTGCGCCCGCGAGAGGCACCGCGACGGATGCCGAAGCTGCTGCAAGCCACTTCCAGCCCCATCTCGCCAACCCCGCGGGCAGGAGCAGCAGGGGCAGCGCGAGAAGCCCGGGGGGGACCATGAAGCAGCCGGCCGGTCCGGCGACGAGCGCCGCCATCGCGAGCGACATCCCCGCGAAGGGGCTCACCCGGCTCCCTGCTCGAGCCTCTTGAGCGCCAGCCTGAACTCCAGGGGCGGCGCAGCGTTGAATTCCATCTCCTCGCCGGTCACGGGGTGCTGGAAGGAGAGGGTTTCGGCATGCAGCATCTGATGGCCCGCGATCCTTATCACATCGGCGACGAGAGCCTTGTTCCCCTTCGTGGACGCCACTCCGCGGGGCTTCATGCCACCGTACTTCTCGTCAGCGATCACCGGGCATCCGACGCTGGCCATATGGACTCTTATCTGGTGCGTCCTGCCGGTCTCGAGCCTGCACTCGACGAGGCAGGCGAACTCGAATCGCTTCAGGATGGCGTAGTTGGTCACGGCCCGCCTGCCGGCGGCCACGATGCCCATCGACTTGCGCTCCCGGGGATCCCTGCCGATGGGGGCGTCGATGCGCCCGCCGGCTGCAGGCGGGGCATTCCAGAGGAGTGCGAGGTATCTCCTCTTCATCGTCCTGGCCGCCAGCTGGGCGGAGAGACCCCTGTGCGTGGCGTCGTCCTTCGCTATCACGAGGAGCCCCGTGGTGTCCTTGTCGAGCCTGTGGACGATCCCCGGCCGCAGCTCGCCGCTGATGCCGGACAGGTTGTCGTGGCAGTGCGCGAGGAGCGCGTTGACAAGGGTGCCCCCCGGGGAGCTGGGAGTGGGGTGGACGACGAGCCCCGCGGGCTTGCAGATGACAGCCAGGTGGCTGTCCTCGAACACGACGTCGAGCTCCATGGGCTCGGGGAGGAGGTCGATCTCGACCGGGTCGGGTATCTCGACCTCGAGGGTGTCGCCCGGTCTGATCCTCGCGGACGGCTTGCCGGTGGTCCTGCCCGAGAGCGTCACCCTCCCGTTGTGGATCAGCGCCGAGATGTAGCTCCTGCTCAACCCCGTCGTGCGGAACACGAGGAAGCTGTCGAGGCGCAGCCCGTCGTCTTCCTCCCCCGCGGTGAGCTTCAGCCGGTCCACTGCCCTGGCGGGGTTACTCGGTTCTCTTGATGAGATGGAAACCGAACGGGGTCTCGACCACGCCCGACATCTGGCCGACCTGCAGCGCGAACGCCGCATCCTCGAACTCGCGTACCATGGCGCCCCTGCCGAAGACTCCCAGGTACCCGCCGTCGGCACCCGAGGGGCAGTCGGAATTCTGGATGGCTGCGTCCTCGAACGTGATGGAGCCGGAGGATATCTGGCTCTGGAGGTCGGTGATCAGCTGCAGGGCCTCGTCACGCGTCCGGGTGGCGGTGGATCTCTCGGCTCCTGCGTAGGCTATGAGTATGTGGCGGGCCCCCACCGTGTTCGGAGCGGGCTGAGCGACCGTGGTGTCGGGGGGCTGGACTGCCTGCTCCTCCGCGGGGCGGCTTCCGCCCCCGCAGGCGGCCGAGAGAAGGACCATCGAAGAGCAAGCCAGCAATGCCAGGCGCAACATCGGAAACCTCCGCGGAAAGTGTGGCACGGGGAAAATTGTCCGCACGGTGACACGGAAGTATACTCCGGCAGCAGACTGCATCGCCAGACTGCCGCCGGGGCTCCGCACTGCCGGGGTCCGGGCGGCGGCTCTCGAAAGGAGGCTCCCTCTTGGACAGGGACATGCTGTTCGCCGCAAGAGCGCGCGGAATGAAGAGATCGGTCATCCGCGAGCTGCTCAAGCTCACTTCGAATCCGGAAATAATCTCGTTCGCGGGCGGCCTTCCCGCTCCCGAGACCTTTCCCGTCTCGGAAGTCGCCATCGCCTCGAACCGGGTGCTCTGGGAGGAAGCCGCCCAGGCCCTCCAGTACGGCTCCACCGAGGGCGACGTCAGGCTCCGCAGGGACCTCGCGGCCATGATGAAGGCCGACGGGACTCCCGCCGACCCCTCCAACATCCTCGTCACCGTGGCCTCTCAGCAGGGGCTCGACATGGTGGGCAAGATATTCCTCGACCCGGGCGACACCTGCATCGTGGGCAGGCCCACCTACCTGGGCGCCCTCCAGGCCTTCCGCAGCTACCAGGGCGTCTCGATAGGCGTCGAGCTCGACGACAACGGCATGCGCCCCGACCTGCTGGCCGACACGGTCAGGAGGCTCGAGGCGGAGGGCAGGCGCCCCAAGTTCATCTATGTGATCCCCGACTTCCACAACCCCGCCGGAGTCACGATCCCCGAGTCGCGCCGGCGCGAGATAATCAGGATAGCCCGCGAGGGCGGATACCTCATTGTCGAGGACACGCCCTACCGGCAGCTCAGGTACACCGGGAAGGACGAGCCCACATTCCAGTCCATGGCGCCGGACTGCGTCCTCTCTCTCTATACCTTCTCGAAGATACTGCTGCCGGGCTTCCGCCTCGGCTGGGCGTACGGACCCGACTGGATCATCGACAGGATGGTCATGGCCAAGCAGGGCATGGATCTCTGCACTCCGCCGTTCAACCAGGCGATCACCCACCATGTCATAGCCAGCGGAGCCCTCGAGAAGGGCCTGAAGAAGACCGTGGCCCTCTACTCCCGCAGGCGCGAGCTCATGCTGAGCTGTCTCGACAACCATCTCCTCGACATCCCCGGCATCAAGTGGACCAAGCCCGAGGGCGGGCTGTTCCTGTGGCTCACCCTTCCGGAGGGCATGAACACGGACGACATGTTCCACGCCGCGATCGAGGAGAAGGTGGCATACGTCCCCGGCAGCGCCTTCTACGCCGACGAGGACGACCACCGCAGCATGCGCCTGAACTTCAGCTACGCCTCGGAGGCCCAGATCTGCGAAGGCGTGAAGAGGATCGGCATACTGGTCCACAAGAAGCTCGTAACGAGCTGATCCGGAGCCTTCCCGTCGGCAGGCCCCCGGTCCCGCGGCCGGGGGCTTCGCGTCAGGCGGACATCCCCCCTGCCGGCCCCTGCCCCGTAATAGGAGAGGGCCGCCCCGGAGGGCGGCCCCCATCCCTGGGATCAGGTTCTAGAACTCGTAGGTGGCAGCGAGCTGGCCCATGAAGCCGGGGCCGGTGCCGCCGATCATGTCCGGGCCGTCGTGCAGGAAGTCCTCGCCGATGGTGGCGTCCATCGCGAAGTTGTCCCACTTCAGGCCGATGCCGAAGTTGGTCGTGAAGTTGGTGTTGAAGCTGCTGACGTCGCCCTGCGAGTGGAGGACGGTGTTGCTCGTGGCGCCCGCGCGCAGAACGAAGAACTTGCCGATCATCTGCTCGACGCCGCCGGTGATCCTGGGGAGGGTGATGTCCATCGATGCGTCGAGGTTGTCGCCGATCGCACCGGCGTAGCTCTCGCTCTGGACACCGACGAAGGCGCCCGCGACGATCAGGGTCTTCGGGGCGACCATGTGGTTGGTGCCGGCGCCGAGGTCGAAGGCGATCGAGGTGGTCGACTCGTTGTCGACGTCGTCATCGCCATCTTCCACGGAGTTCATGTCGAGGTTTGCGGAGATGATCGGGAACAGGTTGAAGAAGGCGTCCTGGTGGCCGCGGACGGAGGCGCCGAACGTGATGTCGCTGGGGCCGGTGGTTACGTCACCCTCGGTGTGGTCCTGCTTGCTGTAGCCGAAGCCGATGGCCAGGTCGCTGTAGTCGCCGAACAGGCCGACCTCGGTACCCCAGTTGGCGTCGAAGCCCATGTTCTTGTCGGTGATGTCAGGGCCTTCTTCTCCGCCGAGGATCATGTTCTTGTCGTAGTCGAGCCCTACGATGAGACCCCAGCTGCCCGGGTGCACCAGGAACTCGAGCATGTCGCCGTGGTTGACGGTCACGCCGAAGGTCGTGCCGTCGAAGTCCTTGACGAGGCCGAACCAGCCGTCGTTGTTGTTCTGGTCTTCGGACTCGGCGGTGGCGAACTGGTAGCCGGAGATGGTTCCAGGATATGCCCACATCTCGACGTAGTCGCTCACGAAGAGCCTTGCGTCGCCGCCGAGAGTGGTGAGCCTGGGATAACTGGCCGAAACGGCTATTGCACAGGCAAGCACCGCTATGAGAGCCAGCTTCATACGGGTCCCTCCTTGGTTGCTCTGTTTTCCGCGATACCCCACGGACTTCCCGAGCACCGAGGGGGCCCGGGTGTTTGGCCATACATAGAGTTGTGTTAAGAATTCGTCAAGAAAAAGTGGATCAGATCGTCATTCCTGCCTTGACGACCCCGTTCTTGGGAACGACTATCACTCCGTCGCGTATATAATATCCATCGCCTTCGGCCTCCGACAGACCGGCCTCGTTCAGGAGCCTCGCGCCCGCTCCAATCCTCGCGTTCTTGTCGATTATGGCGTTCCTGATGACCGCATCCTCGCCCACACCCAGCGGGGGCAGGGACCTGTCGGCGGATGCCGGGTCGCGGAAATGGCCCTCCCAGTAGTCGGATCCCATGAAGACGCAGTTCTCCAGCACCGCGCCCCTCCTCACCAGGCTGCGCAGCCCGATGACGGAGCGCCTTATCGTCGCGCCCTCCAGGATGGAGGCTTCGCAGATCACGGCTCCGTCGACGAGGCAGTTCCTGACCCTCGCGCCGGGCAGGGCCCGCGCCCTGGTGTAGATCGGGAGATAGTTCTTGAAGAGGTCCAGCCTGGGCTTCTCTGACGCGAAGTCGAGGTTGGCCTCGAAGAAGCTCCTGATCGTCCCTATGTCGCTCCAGTATCCGTCGAAGAGATATGCGTTGACATGGAAGCGGCTGATGGCCCAGGGGATGACCTCCTTGCCGAAGTCCTTCATGGAGGTGTCCTCGAGAACGTCCAGCAGCGCCTCCAGCGAGAACATGTAGATGCCCATGCTGCCGAGGTACGGCCTGTCGGCGGGGATCCCCGGGCCTCTGCTCACGAGGCCGGACAGCGCGGAGGGCGCCGGCTTCTCGGAGAAGAGAGTGATCCTGGAGCTCTCCGAGACCTTCATTATCCCGAGTCCGGGCGCGTCCAGGGCCGGTACGGGCTTCGTGGCGATGGAGATCCCGGCTCCGCTGGCGAGGTGGCTGCGCTCGAAGTCGCGGAAGTCGAGGCGGTAGAGCTGGTCGCCGGAGAGGATGAGGACGAGGTCGGGATGGAGGTCCTTGATGTGCCTGAGGCCTTTCCTGACGGCATCCGCAGTCCCCTGGAACCACTCCTTGTTCTCGCTGGTCTGCTCTGCAGCGAGGATGGAGACGAAGCCGTCGGTGAACCTGTCGAACCGGTAGCTCTGCGCCACGTGCCTGTTGAGGCTCTCGCTGTTGAACTGGGTGAGGACGAGGATCTGGCGGATCCCGTCGTTGATGCAGTTCGACACCGGTATGTCGATGAGCCTGTATTTGCCGCCGACAGGGACCGCCGGCTTGCTCCTCTCCTTCGTAAGAGGAAAGAGCCTCGTCCCGCTGCCTCCTCCGAGGATTACTGCGACGATCCTGCTCATGTCATCCTCCTGCAGTGGCCTGTTTACGGCGTGAGATAGCGCGGTGCGGCCCGACGTCAAGAGCGCGGATGCGGGAGTATTCT
>DIAQ01000078.1:17973-30408 GCA_002414865.1 candidate division Hyd24-12 bacterium UBA5074
AAGCGAAAGCATATTGGAGCTAAAGAAAGGAACTACCGGTATGGATATTTGCAAAGCCATCTGCCCATCCTGCTCGAAGGCCATGACGCCTGTGGCGCTCGAGTGCCCCAGATGCAGGCTCAGGCTGGAGGGCGAGTTCACGGTCTCGCCCCTCGTCATGCTGCCTTCGGAGGACCAGGCCCTGATAATCGCCTTCGTGCGCAGTTATGGATCCATCAAGCGGATACAGGAGATACTCGGCGTCAGCTACCCCACCGCCAGGGCCCGGATCGACAGGATCATCGACAACATGAACACTTCGATGACCGCCCCCGAGGATCCCGACACGGTGCTCGAGCAGCTCGCCCGCGGCGAGATCTCCTTCCCCCAGGCCGTGGAGAGGCTGTGATGATGCCCGCCTTCCTGCTGGTGCTCCGGATCGGAGCAGTCGTCATCCCCCTGCCGTGGTTCGCGCTCTGGCTGCTCCTCGCGCCCTTCGCGCTGCTCGCGTGGCTGGCCGGGGGCATCGGCTCGACGCTGTCCGATCGATGGCAGTTCAGGATGCTCCTCCTGGCGCCCAGGGGTCTCGGAATACTGATGATGCTCTCCGGCACAGTTGTGGATGTCAGGAACCCGGACAGGCGCATCGGCCTGGCCTGGCTGTGACCGCCCCGGCGGCGGAAGGGAGATCGAGATGAGCGAATCCCGCAAGAAGATTCTGAACATGCTGGCGGAAAAGAAGATAACCGTTGAGGAGGCGGCCCTGCTCCTCGAGAAGCTGTCGGGCAGCGAGGAGCCCGCCCCTGCGGAGCAGTCCGCGCCACAGCCTTCGAAGGCGCCGCGGTTCCTCAGGATCGTGGTCGATTCCCAGGATGGTGACAAGGTGAATGTGAAGGTCCCGCTCAGCCTCATCCGCACGGGCATCAAGCTCGGATCCCTCATGCCCCGTGAGGCGGCCGAGACCGTGAGCGAGACGGGGCTCGACCTGTCGGCACTCGGTCAGCTCGACGAAGACGAGCTGGCAAAGGCCCTCAGCGAGCTCACGGTGGATGTCGACAGCGCAGACGGAGACAAGGTGAGGGTCTTCGCCGAGTAGGACGCCTCCTACCCCCGGACGGCCCGGGCGGGTATCTTCATCGGATACCCGCCCGGGCGCATTTCCGCCGGGCTCATCCCGAGAAGGAGCTTCGAGAACCACATGAGGATAGCACTCGTCGGCCAGCCCGGATGCGGCAGGACCACCCTGTTCAGGGCTCTCGCAGGGAACCCTTCGGCCGATCCCGGCAAGCCGCTCACAGTTCCGGTCCCGGACCCCAGGCTCGACCTCCTGTACGACATCTGGAAGCCGCGCAAGAAGGTTCCGGCCACGGTCGTCTTCACCGACACCCCCTCCCCGGCCTTCTCGCCCAGGATGCTCGGCGAGATGCACGACGCAGCCGCCATCGCCCTCGTGATCGACAACTTCGCGAAGGGCTCCACCGCTGCCGACTTCGCGCTGTGCGAGGCCGACCTCATGATCTCCGACCTGTCGGTGATCGAGAAGAGGCTCGAGAGGCTGGTCAAGGAGAGCAAGGCCAGATCGCAGGAGTTCCATGCCCTGGAGGCAGCCAGGTCCGTGCTCGAGGCCGGTGGGCCGCTCCGGGCCGCCGGGCTCGATCCCGACACCCGCACGCTCCTGTCACCCTACGCCCCTCTTTCGCTCAAGCCTCTGTTCGCCATCTCCAACCGCTCGTCCGCGCCGGTGGGCGACGAGGAGAAGCTGAAGGCCTGCTGCGAGTCCGCGGGAGCGGGGTTCCTCGCGGTGGATGCATCCTTCGAGCTCGAGCTCTCCGAGATCCCGGAGGACGAGAGGTCCGACTTCCTCTCCTCGATGGGCTACGAGTCGTCGGGGCTCTCCAGGCTCCTCTCCATGGCGTACTCCTCGCTCGACCTGATCTCCTTCCTGACCATGGGTCCCGACGAGGTCAGAGCATGGCCCGTGCCCAGGGGCTCCACGGCCGTTGAAGCCGCCGCGGCCATACACACAGACCTGGCAAGGGGTTTCATAAGAGCCCAGGTCACAGCCTTCGACGACTATGCGGCCAACCCCGACCCCGCCGGTCTCAGGGACAGGGGCGCCTTCCGTCTGGAAGGGCGCGACTACATCGTCAGGGACGGGGACATCCTGGAGATCAGGTTCAGCGTCTAGACCCTCGGGCGGGATGCGCTCCTACTCGGCCACCGTGTCCCGCCAGGCCGGCTGCGGACCCGCCATGCCCTTCAGGGCCCTGCGCATGCCCATCCACTCGTGGATGATCTGGCTGACCTCCCCGGAAGCCAGCAGGATCACGCAGATCCAGTACAGCCAGAGGAACGTGGCCATCACGGTCGCCAGCGAGCCGTAGACCACGCCCCAGTCGGGTGCGCTTATGCTGATGATGTACATCTTGGTCCCCAGCCAGCACAGCACCTCCGCGACGAGGGAGGCCACGAACGCCTGCCGGAGCGACACCCTCCTGTTGGGAGCCGCCCAGTAGAGCATGAAGAAGAAGAGGAATGTGAACACGAGGCCGAGGATCATGGCCGAGCCCGTGCCGATGAGGCTCCCCACCAGCGGCCATTGCGAGGCGATCCTGCCCGCGGCCGAATCTCTCACAAGCGAGGCCGCCGTGGTGGACAGCACGCCTGCGGCGAAACACACCGAGACGAGCAGGGCGAGCATGAAATCGTACAGCTTCCCGAGCAGGGGATGCCTTCCCGCCTGGACGTCGAAGATCTTGTCGAAGGCGGTCCTTATGGTCCCGAAGAGCCTGCTGACGAGCCAGAACAGGGACAGGACGCCCAGGATTCCCGTTATCCCCGTGCTGGAGAAGAGCGAATCCTCGATCTCCCCCACCAGCCTGCCCGGGATCAGAGGCCCGGCGTCCTGCAGCCACTCGCGGAGCGAGTCGCGCAATTCGATGCTGCCCTGGAGCGCATAGCCGGAGAGGGTGAAGACCAGCAATCCCAGGGGCACGGCGGTGACGAGGAAGTTGAAGCAGATCGCGGCCGCCGAGAAATAGACGTTGTCGTCGGTCCAGCGGTTGTAGAGCCTCCGCATGAAGAACCTGCCGAAGATCCTGACCGCGCGGAACGCCCTGAGCATGCGATCAGACCGCCGCTCTCACTCGACGGTCACGCTCTTCGCCAGGTTCCTCGGCTTGTCCACGTCGCAGCCCCTGGCCACCGCTATGTGATACGCGAGCAGCTGCAGGGGGATGACCGTGAGGAGAGGCATCAGGGGATCGGGCGCCGCAGGCACGTAGAGCACCCTGTCGCATCCTGCAGAGATCTCCTCGTCGCCCTCGGTGGCCACGGCGATCACGCGGCCCTTCCTCGCCCTGACCTCCTGTATGTTCGACAGGATCTTGTCGTAGGCTGCGTCCTTCACCGCGATGACCAGCACCGGCATCTCTTCGTCGATGAGGGCGATGGGACCGTGCTTCATCTCGGCGGCGGGGTAGCCTTCGGCGTGTATGTAGCTGATTTCCTTGAGCTTGAGAGCACCTTCCAGGGCGACCGGATAGTTGTAGCCCCGGCCCAGATAGAGGAAGTTCCTGGCATATGTGAACTCCTTGGCCAGGGATGCGATCTCGTCTGACTTGTCGAGGATAGAGGTGACCTTGTCGGGGATGCCCGTGATCTCGCGGGCGAGGTCGACCCCCTGGCTGCGGCTGAGGATCCCCCGGGCCCTGCCGAAGGCGATCGCGACCAGGGCCAGGACCATCACCTGGGAGGTGAAGGCCTTCGTCGAGGCGACCCCGATCTCGGGTCCGGCATGGATGTACACCCCGGCATCCGTCTCCCTGGCTATCGTGGAGCCCACCACGTTGACGATGCCGAACACCCGGCAGCCCCTGGACCTGCACACTCTCAGCGCGGCCAGGGTGTCGGCGGTCTCTCCGCTCTGGCTGATGACGAACATCACCGTTCCGGGCTCGAGGACCGTGTCACGGTAGCGGAACTCCGAGGCGTACTCCACGTCGACCGGGACCCTGGCGAACGACTCGATCAGGTACTTCCCTATCAGTGCCGCGTGCCACGAGGTGCCGCATGCCGTGATGATGATCCTGGAGATGGACTTCATGTCCGCGGATGTGAGGCCGAGGCCTCCGAGGTGCGCCGTGCCCTCGTCGAGGTCGAGCCTGCCGCGGAATGCGTTCGTGAGGGAGTCGGGCTGGCTGAAGATCTCCTTCAGCATGAAGTGCGGGAACCCGTTCTTCTCTATGAGGGCGATATCGCAGTCGACGGTCTCGACCCGGTCCCTCAGCAGGCCCCTGCTCGAGGAGATCCCTGCGAGGCTCACGTTCACGACCTCCCCCTCGCCCAGGTAGACCACGTCTCGAGTGTGGGCGACAATCGCGGCCACGTCGCTCGCCACCAGGTACTCGCCCTCCCCTATGCCCACCACCAGCGGGCTTCCCAGCCTGGCCGCGACCAGGGTGTCGGGCTCGAGGGCGGACATGACGGCGATGCCGTAGGCACCCCTCACCCTGGCGAGGGCGCACTTCACCGAGTCGAAGAGGCTCCTGCCGGAGGCCACCTCGAGGCCCACCAGATGGGCGATCACCTCGGTGTCGGTGTCGGACGCGAAGCTGATGCCCTGCTTCTGCAGGTCCCTCTTCAGCTCCTTGTAGTTCTCGATTATCCCGTTGTGCACGAGGGCTATGTTGCCCGTGAAGTCCAGCTGGGGGTGAGCGTTGCGCTCGGAGGGCTCGCCGTGCGTGGCCCAGCGCGTATGGGCTATCCCGGTGGTGCCGTTGCGGGCTTCGGAGGGATCCATGGCTTCCAGCTCGCTGACGCGACCCCTGCACCTTCGGAGGATGAGGCCGTTGGGCTGCTGGATGGCATAGCCCGCGGAGTCGTATCCCCTGTACTCGAGGCGCTTCAGACCCGACAGGAGGATCTCCAGGGCGGGGCGGCGGCCGACGAATCCCACTATTCCGCACATATGCGCTTCACTGTCCTCTCGAAACGGTCGATCAGGGGCTGAAGACCATCACGGTCGGGGCCCTCGGCGATGAAGCGGCAGACAGGCTCCGTGCCTGAAGGCCGTATATGCATCCAGCATCCCCCCCGGGCGAACCACAGCCCGTCGCGCCTGTCGTCGGCGGGACCGAACTCGTCCTCCAGGGCGCCGGCAAGGCGCCGGAAGGGCGCTGCGAGCTCGAACTTCGTCTTCACCATGCAGAAGGCTGGGAGCGCCTCGACCATCCCGCCCAGAGTGGCGCCTCCGTCCAGCAGCGCGACAATCGCGGCCATGCCCACGGCGCTGTCGCGGCCGGGATGGAAGAGGCGGTCGATGACTCCGCCGTTCCCCTCGCCACCGCAGAGAGCCCCTCTGGCCTCCATCTCCTCGACCACGTTGACCTCGCCCACGGGGCTGCGGAAGAGGCTGCGCCCCTGGCGGGAGGCGACGACGCCGGCCAGGGAGGAGGTGGACAGGTTCACCACCACCGGACCGGGCCGCGAGGGCAGCAGGTGCTGGAGAGCCAGGGCGACCGTGTATTCCTCGCCCGCGGCCCTGCCGCGCTCGTCGACCAGGGCGAGCCTGTCTCCGTCGGGGTCGAAGGCGAAGCCCACGTCGGCCCTGCGCTCCCGCACCGCCTCGCAGAGTGCGCCGAGGTTCTCCTGAACGGGCTCGGCAATCCTGGGAAAGCCGCCGTCCGGGAGCATCCTCTTCATAATCACGCTGTACTCCACGCCGAGGGCTTCCATGACGGCCGGTCCGAGGAGCCTCCCGGTGCCTCCGGTGACGTCGAGCACCGCCCTGAGGCGCCTCCGGGCGGGCCGGACCCACGGAAGCCCGAGGAGGCCCTCCACGTGCCTGCGGATCGCACCTGACCGCCGGCGCGGCCTCCCGACGCTCCTGTAGTCCGAAGCCCTCCTGGGCTCCTCGAGCATCGAGATCAGCCTCGCCCTCGGGCCGGACCTGAGGAAGACGCCGTCCCCTCCGATCAGCTTGAGGGCGTTCCAGTCCCCCGGGTTGTGGCTGGAGGTCACCGCGATGCCTCCGACGGCATCGGTGCGGGCCGTCTCGAGCTGGATGGTCGGAGTCGGGGCGATGCCGACCAGCACCGGGCTGCATCCCACAGAGCAGAGACCGGCCACGACGGCGGCCTCGACCGCGGGTCCGCTCGAGCGGGTATCCCTCCCCACGACAACAGGGCCGGGTCCGACCAGTTCCCCGAAGCAGGCGGAATAGGCGAGCGCGTCCCCAACCCCGATGGAGGAGCCGAAGACGCCCCTGATGCCTGAACCGCTCACGATGGGCCTGTTCATTGCCGATACTCCGGGAGTGGAGCCGGCGATCGGAATCGAACCGATGACCTGCGCATTACGAGTGCGCTGCTCTGCCGACTGAGCTACGCCGGCCCCGTGTCGCGGTGGGCAAACATACCAATGGAGAGCCTGCCGTCAAAACCCGCCCAGCACTGCGCCGCGCTCTCCGTACAGCGCCAGCATCATCGTAAAGCCTATCTGGCTGAACCCCAGATCCGTCTCCGCGGCGGGCCAGACCGATGTCTCGACCCCGTCTATCACCGCGGCGTCCGTCTTGAGGTCGAGGAAGGCGCGGCGGTACTCCAGGCGACCGGAGACCGGACCGTACATCGTCACCTCGGCGCCTGCGCAGAAACCGAATCCGAGGCTCGATCCGGACGCTTCGACCATCCTGCCGAAGTCATCGGAGCCGCTGTAGTCGCCGGAGGCGAAGACCGCCCCGGGGCCGGCGAACACGGCGAACCTGTCGAGCAGGTTGGTCCTCGCCACGGGAAACGCGGTCACCACCACGGCCGAGATATCCCCATCCCATCCGGTGCCCGGAGAAGCGGACTTGCCGAAGTGCTCGACCCCGAGGGTGAAGCAGACCGGACCCGGCGCGTCGATGTCCACCCTGCCTCCGTAGGAGCTGCCCGGCGTGAGGAACCTCGACTCGTAGGCGTCCTCCGTGGGAGAGAGGTTCGAGGCCAGGACCCCGGCCCGGACCGACAGCCCTCCGGCCGCGCACAGCCCGGCGGTCGCGAGGAGCGCGAAGAGGGTCTTCAGTTCGGACCCCCTTCCGCGGCGATGGTCGAGGATATGTACTCGAGCAGACCCCCGGCCTCCAGGATCCGCAGCATCTCGGCGGGCAGTGCGGGGAACGGGAACTCCTTCCCGGCCACTGTGACCAAACCCATCGAGGCATCGACATCGACTTCGTCACCAGGTTCGAAAGCCTCTACGGCGGCGGGGCATTCGACCAGGAGCAGGCCCTGGTTTATGGCGCTGCGGTAGAAGATCCTGGAGAACGATCCGGCGATGACGGCCTTCACTCCCACGAATTTGAGGCCGAGCGACGGCTGCTCCCGGCTGGAGCCGCACCCGAAGTTGGCCCCTGCCATGATGAAGTCACCCGGGCGCACGGCGGATGCGAAGGAGGGGTCGAGATCCTCCAGCAGGTGCTCCCGGATCTCGGGTCCCGTGGAGCAGCTGTAGGTGTACTTGCCAGGGAAGAGCAGATCGGTGTTGATGTCGTCCTGGGGATATGAGAAGACGGCCATCTCAGACCACCTCCCTGGGATCCGTTATCTCCCCTGTGACGGCCGAGGCAGCCGCGGTCTCGGGGGAGCAGAGATAGATCTCGGAGTCCTTCTCGCCCATTCTGCCCCGGAAGTTCCGGTTGGCGGTCGAAAGGCATCTCTCGCCCGGGGCGAGGACTCCCTGGTGGGCTCCGAGGCAGGGTCCGCAACCGGGAGGTATGACCGTTCCCCCGGCCTCGACGAGCACCTGGAGGATGCCCTCGTTCATGCACCTGAGCATGACCTCTCGCGAAGCCGGAGCCACCAGCAGCCTGGTGCGCGGGGACACCTTCCGCCCCTTCAAGAGGCCTGCGGCCGCGGCGAAGTCCTCATACCTGCCGTTGGTGCAGGTGCCCAGGAGCACCTGGTCCACCGGAGTCGCCGGCAGCTCGGACACCGGCACCGCATCGTCCACGGCATGCGGCCGGGCGACCATGGGGACTATCGAGCCGAGATCGTACTCGAGGGTCCTGGAAAACGGGGCGTCGAAGTCGCTCCACAGGGTGCCCGTGCAGCTCGCGCCCCTGTCCTGGAAGAACTCCCTGGTCCGGCCGTCGGCGGGGAAGACGGCTATCTTGGCGCCCATCTCGACGCCCATGTTGGCAACCGTCATCCGCTCGGATATCCTGAGGGACGAAACGCCCGGGCCGTGGTACTCCACGGCCATGTAGTTGGCTCCGTCGGCGCCCACATCGCCGATTATCCTGAGCACCAGGTCCTTGGCCGACACGCGGCTCCGGAGCCCGCCCGCCAGGTCGATGCATATCGAATCGGGGACGCGCAGCCAGGTCCGCCCGGTTATCCAGAGGCCGGCCGCCTCGGTCCTGTCGATCCCGGTGGCGAAGGAGTTGAATGCGCCATATGTGCATGTGTGGCTATCGCTTCCCACCACAAGGCTCCCGGGGGGGCAGAGGCCCATCTCGGGGACCACCTGGTGGCAGATGCCGGTGCCCATCTCATAGAAATTCGCTATCCCCTGCGTCCGGGCGAACTGCCTGATCCTGCTCTGCGCCGCGGCGTCCCTGCCCGTGTCGGCGGGAATGACATGGTCGAGCACGATCGCGATCCTGTCGGGATGACGCACCCTCCCGCCCGGGACCGTGGCCTCGAACTTGGCGATGATCGCCGCGCTGTTGTCATGGGTGAGGACGATGTCCGGTTCGACGAAGACTATCTCGCCGGGGACGACTTCTCGCCCTGCCGCCCTGCCCAGGACCTTCATGGCAAAAGTCCTGCCCACGGCGCTCCTTCCGGGAAGAGGATGCTGCTTGCTGCACACTTTCAGTATTCTACTAATAACACTTCGGCGGGTTCCCTTCCAGGAGGCGGTGCTTGAGGCTGATCACCGGGCGAGGCGAGGTCGAGAGGTTGGCGGCGGACATGTTGACCGACGAGTCCAGGCTCTCGGGCGCGGGATGCAACGAGGCCGCCTGGCCGGAGAGCGCCCTCGAGGCGGCGCAGTACATCTCGGGGCCGGCCTCCGCGCGCGGCATCACGATCTCCGGCGGACGGACGGGCATCGTGGGTGGCGCTGTTCCGGACGGAGGCCCCGTCATCTCCACCGGGCTCATGGGCTGGCTCGCTGAAGGCGACAGGCCCGGATCCCTGACCGCGGGACCCGGCCTCCAGCTCAAGGCTCTCAGGGAGCATATCTCGAGGAACATGCCGGGCTGGTTCTTCCCGCCCGATCCCACCGAGGACACGGCGACGATAGGAGGGATGGCGGCCACCGATGCCTCCGGCTCGGACAGCTACCTCTACGGCTCCACCCGGAGGTGGGTGTCCGGCCTGGAAGCGGTCCTCCCGGGCGGCAGGATAATCCGCGTCCGGAGGGGGGAGCACCTGTTCGGCCCTGACGGCTGCTGCTCGCACCCCGCGGTGGGCACCATGAGGATGGCCGTCCCGCAGGGTCCCGCCCGCGAGAAGGATGCCGCCGGCTACTGGATGCGCCCTGGCATGGACCTGGTCGATCTGCTGGTGGGCTCGGAGGGGACCCTGTGCCTGATCACCACCCTGGACCTGGTGCTCGAGAGGGAGCCCGAAGGGCTGCTGTCGATAGCAGCCTTCTGCGACGAGGCCGCCGCGGCATGGCAGCTCATCCCGGACCTGCGCGGATGCGGGAGGCGCCTGCGCGCACTGGAGTTCATGGACGACAGATGCCTCTCGCTGCTCAGGGAGCGCCCTGCGGAGGGAGCCCCGGTGCCCCCTCCCGGGGCCTCTGCCGCCGTCATCTGGCGGGTCGAGGCTTCCGCATCGGAGATGGACGGGGTCCTGGAGGAGATGTCCGGCATCCTGGAGAATGCGCGGGGGCAGGATGCGTGGGTGGGCTCGGAACCGGCCTCGCAGGAGAGGATAAGGCTGTTCAGGCATTCGCTCCCCGAGGCCGTGAACTCGTCCGTGGCCTCCTCGAAGCGATCCTGCCCCGGCGTGGTCAAGCTCGGATCCGACGCCGCCGTGCCGGTCGAATCGCTGCCTTCGTACTACGCGGAGATGCGCGCCGCGCTGGAGGGAAGCGGCCTCGACTTCGTGATCTTCGGGCACGCAGGGCAGGGCCATCTCCATGCCAATGTCATGCCGTCGGACGAGGCGGGGATGGACGAGGGCAGGGCGATCATGGACCGCATCGCCCGGATGGCGGTCGGCTTCGGCGGGACGGTTTCTGCCGAGCACGGGCTGGGAAGGCTCAAGGCCCACCAGCTGGGGTTCATGTATGGAGCGCGCGAGCTGGAGGCGATGGCCGGACTCCGCAGGCTCTTCGATCCGGAGGGGGCCCTGTCGCCGGCCATACCGTGGGGCAGGACTCCTTGACAATCGGAGCCCCGGAGGCACAATATCGCATGGGGGTGGAAGTTGGCAGGCGATAACAGCGTATTCTGCGACGTGTGCTCGAGGGGCGTCATGCTCAACTGGGAGCACATATACCGCTGCCGCCTCTGCAGCAAGCACGTCTGCCGCGACTGCTTCGACGCCGAACTGAAACTCTGCATCGACTGCAGGTCCCTTCTCGAGCGCAACCGCGAGCTCGAGGCCCTGCAGACTGCCCGCGCTCCGCAGGGTACGCCGGAATCCCGGAAGGCCGATCTGAGAGCGCGCCGGCTCAGCGCCCTGAAATGGGTGGTCCTGGGCCCTCTGCTGATATTCGCCGCAACCGGGCTGCTCTGGCTGATCTATCCCAAGACAGTGTTCTGGTTCACAATCGCGCTCGTACACTCTCTGATGTCGATATTCGCGGGCCTCGTGCGCTATCCCTGGAAGGGCTAGGAGAGCTCCGCCCTCCCCTTCCCCCCGAGCCCGTCGAGCGTTTCCCTCAAAGCCTTCTCGATCATCGACCGGGGCACCCGTTCCACCGCTCCCGAGTCCGCAAGGGCGTCGCAGGCCCGCCTGACCGATGCGATGCTCTCCGCGGTCTCCCGGGCCACCGAGTCCGGATCGACCGGCTTCCTAGCCAGGCCTTCGGCAGCGGCCTCCGCCGCCACCGCCGCCGCCACCGCCGGCGCCACCTCCAGGTCGTCCACCCCGGGAAGGATCCGTTCCCTCGAGATCCCGCCGCGCGCCGCGCAGCCCGCCAGGGCACGCGATGCCGAGATGGCCATGCCGTCGGAGATGCCCTTTGCTCTTGCCGCGAGGGCGCCCTTCAGGATGCCGGGGAAGGCCAGCGCGTTGTTCACCTGGTTGGGGAAGTCCCCCCTGCCCGTGGCCGCGACAGCGGCTCCGGCCTCCAGTGCCTCCGCCGGATAGATCTCGGGGACGGGGTTGGCGAGCGAGAAGACTATCGAGTCCCGGGACATCCGCGCTATCCATTCCTTCGGAACGGCACCGGGACCCGGCCGCGATGCGGCGACAAGCACGTCGGCGCCCTCCAGCGCGAGCGCGGGGGTCGCGAAGGGCCTGGTCATCCTGCACAGCTCCCTGTGCCATTCCCATCCGTCCCCCTCGTACCTTGCGGAGCGCTCCGGACAGAGAGGGCCTCCGCTGTCGAAGAGCGAGATGTTGCGGGCCTGCGCCCCCGCGGCAAGGATCAGCCGGGCGGTCGTGGAGTTGGAGGCTCCTGAGCCCAGGAAGACCACCCTGGCCTCTTCGAGCCGCCTCCCCGTGACCTCGAGGGCGTTGATGAGCCCTGCGAGCGTCACGCAGGCCGTCCCCTGCGCGTCGTCGTGCCAGACCGGGATGTCGAGCCTGTTCTGCAGCATGGACAGCACCCTGTAGCAGACGGGCTGGGAGATGTCCTCGAGGTTCACGGCCCCGAAGGAAGGCGCGAGCGCGGCCACCGTATCCACGATCATCGAAGAGTCCGAGCGCCCCTCCCCGTCCCTCGTGTCCAGGCAGAGAGGCACCGCGTCGAAACCCCCGAGGAGCTTCATGAGCATGGCCTTGCCCTCCATGACGCCCATGCCTCCGGGAGGAGTGCAGTCCCCGTCTCCCAGCACCCTCGTGGAATCCGTCACGATGGCGACCCGGGAACCCCTGCCCGTCAGCTCGAACGACTCGTCGCCGTCGGCCCTTATGGCGCGCGATACAGCGGAGACGCCGGGGGTGTACCAGACCGAGAGCCAGCCCGCATCGACCGGGAGAGCCGCCGGGAGGATCGTGAGCTTGGAGCCGGCTCCGCGATGGGCGAGGAGGGCGAGCCTGTAGAGGAAATCCGTTCTCGCCGACGCGGCAGAGTCGCCCGCGGCTGCATCTATCTCTGCGAAGGCGCGCTCGAGCCGGCCGTCCATCATCCCGACCTCCCCGGGGCGAACATGGTCCGTCCTTCGGTGTCTATGCCCACGAAGGCCGGGAAATCCTCCACCTCCAGGAGCATCACGGCTTCCGGGCCCAGGTCGGGCCATGCCAGGATGCCCGCGGAGGCCACCCGGACCGCGTAAAGGGCGCCCGC
>DIAQ01000078.1:30723-48933 GCA_002414865.1 candidate division Hyd24-12 bacterium UBA5074
GCGGAAGGCGATCTCGGACCCTTTCCGAGGGTCGCGGCGGTTCCGAGGTCGAGGAGCATGCCCAGCCAGGGGTCCATGCGGGCGGATGTCGTCGGACCTGCCGAGGACACCGGCCGGCCGAAGCCGAGCGCGGGAGACATGTAGTAGACGATCCTTCCGGTCAGGTCGAACGGCGGGGTGCCGCCCAGGGCGAGCAGGCTCTGCAGGCGGGTGTGCGCCGCGTCCCTCATGGCGATGAGCGGACCCGACAGGAGGACCGCGGTTCCTGCGACCAGGCCCTGCAGAGGCTCCAGCCCTCCCCGGAGGTCGATCGCTGAGGCCTTCACAGGGTTTCCTCCGCCGTCCTGAGCGAGTGGCACCCCATGCAGACGGAGACCGGCAGCGATGCCATGTGGCATGGCGCCGAGGTCACCCTCGCCTCGAAGGCCGTGACAGGGCCGCCGAAGCCCTGGGGACCGATGCCGAGACCGTTCACGGCGGCCAGCAGCCTGTCCTCGAGGGAGGCGCACCCCGCGTCCGGGCTGCGGGATCCGACAGGTCTGAGGAGGCCCTTCTTGGCGAGGATGGCGCACCCCTCGAGGTTGCCCCCGATGCCCACCGAGACGAACAGGGGCGGGCACGCGCAGGCGCCGGAGGCCGCGACCGAGTCGACCACGAATGAGATTATGCCCTCCTCGCCCGCATGAGGGGGCAGCATGGCGGATCTGCTCGCGTTCTCGCTGCCGGCGCCGCGCAGGATGAGCCTGATGCGGACCTCCTCGCCGACGCATGTCTCGATGTGGATGACCGGAGGGGTGGAGTCGCCGGTGTTCAAGCGCGATGACGCAGGCTCGCGGACGATCGAAGGTCTGAGGTAACCCTCGCTGCACGCGAGGGCCGTCCCGGCTCCCAGCGCACACTCGAGGGTCCCGCCCGAGATCGAGACCCCGCTGCCCAGCTCCACGAAGAAGACCGGGAGCCCTGTGTCCTGGCACAGAGGAAGCCCGAGCTCCGACGCTGTCCCCAGGTTCTCGAGGCAGAGGCTGAGGGCGTCTCGCGCGGCGCCTTCCGGGCAGGCCTCCATGGCTCGCTCGAAGGCCTCGTGGAGCCCGGCCACCGGGCGGGTGGAAGCCCTCCTGCACAATGCTGTCGCGCTTCGGGAGACGAGTCCGGCATCCAGAATCCTCATAGACCCTCCTGTCCGGAAGGGCATTTATGAAGACTGCCGCGCACCGGGGTCCATAGCGGGGAGGAGCGCTATTCCCTGATGTGCTCCAGACCGAGGGTGAGCAGCACCGAGACATGGTCGTCAGCCAGCCTGTAGTAGATGTGCCTGCCGTCACGCCTCGGGAGTATGAGCCCCGCGGTCCTCATTATCCTGAGGGAGTGGGACGCGGCGGACACGCTCACGCCGACACGCTCGGCGAGATCGCAGACGCATCTCTCCCCCCGCAGCAGGAGGAGGAGCAGCCTGAGGCGGGTGGGGTCCGAGGCCATCGAGAACAGGCCGGCCAGCCTGCTGATGTCCTCCGGATGCTGCGGATCCATGGCCTCCGGGGCCTTCACCGCAGCTCCGCCCGGAATCCGATGCGCCCGAGGGCCGAGACCGCGATCGAGGCGTCGAAACCCTGGCCCGTCAGGAGCGATGCGGTGCCTTCCTCCTTCGAGACCCTCACCGCCGATACGCCGTCCATCTCCTGCAGGAGCGACCTGACGCGCCCTTCGCAGGCCCGGCAGGACATCCCTTCGACTGACAGCACGACCGGGCTCTTCGAGCGGGCCATCCTCCTGTCCATCAGGAACCGGCAGAGGTCCGTAAGGGCGAACCATGCGATGCCTGCCACGAGCAGCACCGCCGCGCCTCCGGACAGGATGTGGAACCAGGGAGAATCCGTCAGCAGGCCGGCTGAAGGCGACGGCACCCGGAGCGAATCGAGCACGGCTCCCGCAAGGAGGCTGAAACCGACTATCGTGCCCAGGTAGACCATGAACACCGAGTGGCCCAGTGTCTTCCTCACCGCGCCGAGGGTCGCGATGTTGGTGGCCGGCCCGGCCATGAGGAACACTATGGCGGCCCCGACGGGAAAGCCGGCATGGACGAGGCCGGCCGCGATGGGAACGGAGGCGGTCGAGCAGACGTACATCGGCATGCCCACGGCCAGCGCCGCGAGCATGCCTGCCGGGCCTCGAAGCCAGGACGCGCCGGCGAGTGAATCCGGGGGTACGAACACCGAGATGAGGGCCGAGATGACCAGGCCCGCGGCCAGCCATCCGTAGATGTCGCGGAAGATCGTGCCGAACGCATGGTCCCAGAACCGGGCAGGGGCTCCCCGCCGCACCGTTCCGCAGGACGCATCCGGCCCGGCCTCCAGGCGGGCGGGACCCTTTTCGGGGAGGGCGTCCACGATCACGCCGCCGGTCAGGCCCGCCAGGAATGCGGCGATCACCTTCACGAGCGCCACGGGCCACCCGAGCATGCCCATCGTGACGAGTACTGAGTCCACGCCGGTCTCGGGCGTGCTGATGAGGAAGGATGTCGTGGCGCCCCTGGAAGCTCCGTCACGCCTCAGGGACAGGGCGGCGGGGATGACGCCGCAGGAACAGAGGGGAAGGGGGACGCCGATGAGGGCTGCCTTGAGGCAGCTGGCCGCGCCCGGCCTGCCCAGGGTGCGGCCGATGCTCCCCTTCCTGACGACGAGGTGGAGCAACCCGGCGATGGCGAGGCCGAGCAGCAGCGACGGGGCCATCTCCATCGTGACCAGCCACAACTGTGCGAGGAACTGCTGCATCGGGACACCCTCCGGGCTTGAACACTTCCATACTTGAACAAGTATGCAAATGTTGATCCTCCCCGGCAAGTTCCCGGCAGGGAGGGCGGGTGTCTAGTTGACGGGAAGGGAGGCCTTCTCGGCCTCCAGGGGGCGGAGGAGGGCCTGCAGAACGGGATCGCGCCCGGGCGGGAGATGGATCTCGCCGTAATCCGAGATCATGGCCGCACCCCGGGCATAGTCCCTCGCCCGGCTCTCGACCGCCATCTCGGAGATCTTCGTCAGGATGCGCGAGTAGGTCCTCATCCGGGCCTCCGTGCCCATGCCGCGCAACTCGCGCTCCATCAACCCGGAGAGGGCGGGATCGTCCGCGGCACCGGCAATCCCGTGCACCGCTTCCCTCGCGAAGGCCCGGAGGCAGAGCCAGGCGATGAAGAGGTCGTAGCCCCCCACGCCCCGGGAGCGCGAGTGCTCGGATACGATGCAGGCTCCCGTGCCCGGGATATCCTCGAACCCGTACCACGACCTGCCCGAGGCCGCCTTCAGCCGGTCCCTGGCCCTCTCCGCGAGAAGGGCCACTCCCGCCGAGTCGAGCCCGGCCGGGGCCTGCCCTCTGACGGCGTTTCTGCGCGCCTCGATCTTCGCCATGTTCCTCAGGAGGGAGAACATGTTGCCGTATATGACCCATCCAGGCCTGAGCTCGCATGCGCCCGCGGCCGCTCCCGGAGCGTCCGGGGCGGCGGGAGCGAGAAGGGAGAATGGGTATTCGATGCGTTGCGGACCCAGGACGGTGCCTGTCGCGACCACCGTCCCCGGCGCGTCCTCGAGGCTGCAGGGAAACTTGATCGAGCAGCCGAGCCCGAAGAACACTCCGGTCCCGGCCGCGATCTCCTGGTCGGGGAGCCTGGAGGTGTGATTGCTGCCCACGTTGGCCCCGTAGCCTGCGTTGCCGCAGCCCCCCGGCCATCTCACGGCGATGAGCAGCGATTCGTGATGGGCCATGACCTGAGGGCCGAGGAGGCTCGCGGTGACCTCCCCCCCTCCGATGCGCGAATCGGGGCCCACGAAGGAGGAGGTGATCCTCGCCGAACCCTCGGCGACAGACCCCTCGGCAAGGATGGAGTCGACCAGGCAGGCGGAGCGCGTGACCGAGGAGCCCCACTGGAGCGCCGAGCCGCTGACGCAGCCTCCGTCGCAGATCGAGGAGCCATCTCCCGGCGATCCGAGGAGGATGCTGTCCCTGACGGAGCAGGCCGCTTCTATCCTGCACGCGTCGCCGATGAGCGCATCCTCCACGAGCTGCGTCGAGGTCACCACGGCTCCCCTGCCGATCAAGCCGCCTGCGCGGGCCCGGGCTTCGGATGCCAGAGACGACAGGGCCGCCTCGTATCCGGCCTTCGCCCCCGCCCATGGCTCCACAGAGGAGAGCGCGGCGGCAAGCTCGGGAGACAGCGTCGGGAACCCGTGCAGATCGCGCTCCCCGGTCTCGCATCCGAGCCTCATCAGCATGCCGATGCCGTACGAGCTTCCGCCGCGGCACCTCACCGTGGAGCACCTCGAGACTTCCGCGCCCTCGAGGACGGTGTAGCCCTGGAGGAGCCCGACCCCGTCCACAAGGAGCGGCGCGAGGAGCACGCAGTCCCTGATCGTGGAAGATCGAAGGGCGCATCCGGGAGGCGCGTCGATCCGCACCGTGCCTTCGAACCTGCAGTTGGACACGGCGCCCGTGCCGGTCCTGGGCGAGACAGTCACCCCCGACCAGTCATCGGAGCTGCAGCCGGCCTTCTCGAGAGCCGCGATGTCGGACTTCCCCAGACGGCTCCACCTGACAGGGCCGGGGATGTGGGGGGAAACGGTTTCCCGCGCAAGCCTGACGGCTTCCTCGAGGGACTTCATCAACGGGTTGACGGCGCTCTCCCTCCGGCGGCACCCTTCAGCCAGGCGGCTACAGGCGTTCCAGAAGCCCCCTGAAGAACGCCCAGAACCTGGTGGTCGACGAGATGCTCACCCTTTCGCCCGGTGCGTGGACCTCCCTTATGTCCGGGCCGGTCGAGATCATGTCCATCCCTCCGACCCGGCTGCCCAGGATCCCGCACTCGAGGCCGGCGTGGACGGTCTCCACCCTGGCCTCGCGCCCCGAGAACTCCTTCCAGTAGGAGACCGCCGACTTCAGGATGGGCGACGACGGGTCGGGGCGCCATCCGGGATAGCCGTTGCCCACCTCGGCCTCGCACCCGGCGAGGCGCGCCGCCGCGCAGATCCTCTCGGCGAGACCCCGTTTGGCGTTCTCGAGAAGGCTGCGCACCGTCAGTGCCACGGAGAGCCCCTCTGGTCCGGTCGAGACCGTGGCGAGGTTCACGGAGGTCTCCACGAGGCCTTCCTCGATGGGACTCATCTTCTCCACCCCGTGCGGGAGGGTCAGGAGGAGGTCCGCAGCCCTTCTCGCCGAAGAGGCGGTCAGGACAGAGCTGGGGGATTCGTCGGAGGGCGAGAAGCTGACGGTGATGCAGGACTCGATGGAGGAGTATTCGGATCGCTGCTCTCTCTCGAGGGCCGCCGCCGCGTCGAGGCAGCGTGATGCCGCGAATGCGTCCGCGTAGATGATGGCCGAGGCGTTCCGAGGTATGGCGTTCCTCTTGGAGCCTCCGCTGAGCCCGGCGACGGATGCGCCGCAGGACAGCATCCGTCCGAGCGCCCTGGACAATATCCTGATCGCGTTCGCCCTGCTCCTGCCGATTTCCATGCCCGAATGCCCGCCGCGGAGGCCGTCGACCCTGAGCAGCCATGCGCCTGCGTCCTCCGGCGCCCGCTCGAGCTGCAGGGGGAGGTCTATGCGGACGTCCAGGCCGCCTGCGCACCCGATGCAGAACCGGCCCTCGTTCTCGGAATCGAGGTTGATCATCCTCCGGCCCGTGAGCCACGATGGGTCGAGAACGCTCGCCCCGGTGAGGCCGCGCTCCTCGTCCACCGTGAAGAGGCATTCAAGAGGGGGGTGCTCGGCCTCGTCGTCCTCCAGGAGTGCCATCATCACTGCGACGCCGATTCCGTTGTCGGCTCCCAGGGTGGTCTCCCTGGCGAAGACCCAGTCGCCTTCGACCTCGACTTCGATGGGATCGCGCGAAAAGTCGTGCTGGCTGCCGTCCAGCCTCTCGGCCACCATGTCGAGATGCGCCTGGAGCACCACCGGCGCCGAGCGGCCGGCGAATCCCCTGCCCGATTTCGCGACCATCAGATTGCCCGCCTGGTCCCTCTTCCAGAGGAGACCCAGGTCTCGGGCGAAGTCCTCCACCATGTCGGAGGCGGCCTTCTCGTCGCCCGATGCGTGCGGCACCCGGCACAGCTCGCCGAACCAGTGCCATATGCGCTGGGGCTCGAGCTCGGCCAGGGTGTGTGGCATGTCCGTCACCTGCCTTCCCGGAGATGCTCCGAAAGGAACCTGAAGAACCTGCCGTCGGCGGGAGGATCGGGCCTCCCTGCCGCCAGGGAGTCCGCGTCGAAGCCGCGGCCGGCGAGAAGCTCACGGTCCTTCAGGAAATGCGCGTTGCCTTTCGCCTCGTCGAACTCGGGGTGGAACTGGACCCCGAACAAACGCCTCGATTCGTCGATGAACGCCTGGACGAGCGTGTGCTCGTTCCAGGCGAGGATCTCGGCGCCGGGAGGCAGGGAGATGACCTCGTCGAAGTGGTACTGGAAGAGCCTGCACGACTGCGGGACTCCGAGCAGCGAGCAGGCCCGGGGCGAGAACCTCACTTCACCCCAGCCGACCTCCAGGCCCCGCGGACTCTTCCTCACGGCGGGACGGCCTCCGAATGCCCGGGCGAGGAGCTGGTGTCCGTAACAGATGCCCATCTGGGCCACACCGAGGGCGGAACACGCCCTGATGTACTCCTCGGCCTCGGTCTGGAACGGAGCGTCGTCGCAGATGGAGAGGGACGACCCGGTATGGATGGCGAACTCCGCCGATCCGGGCCGGGGGAACGCCGTTCCGGGGGCGGGGCGGAAGACCTCGACCTCGACGGAGCCCGGCAGCCATGCAGCGATCAGGGGGGCCTCCGAGCGATCGACGGAATAATCGAGTATCAGGAGCCTGCGAGCCAACCGCACCCTCCCTTCGAGAGCCGCGACTGGGAACATACATACTCGATGGCGCGGATCAAGACGCAGCGCGCATCACGGTTCGTATGCGATCTCCCATTCGAGAGGCGCCGCCGCCCTCAGCATGGCCGAGACGCCGCAGTACTTCTCCTGCGACAGCCTGACCGCCCTCTCGATCCTGTCACCGGGCAGGTTGGCGCCGCTGAACACATAGGTCAGCCTTATGCGCGTGAAGACCACGGGATGATCCTCCGACAGGTCGGCCTCGGCCCGTATCTCGAGCCCGTAGCCCGCCACCTTCATCTTGTCGAGGATGGAGACGACATCCATGCCCGTGCAGCCGATGAGCCCCGAGAGGAGGAGCGCCTTGGGCCTGGGGCCCAGGTCCCTTCCACCCATGTCCGGAGTCGAGTCGAGGAGGAAGACGTGGTCGTCCTGGCTGATCTCGAAGGCCATGCCGCCCTTCCAGACACCCCTGCTACCGGCCATGCCGCCCCTTCCTTGCCTTGAGTGCCCCGCCGTCGAATAGTCTGCCGATAACATCCGAGAAGAGGGGCCGGGGTCAATGTCGCTGCGTTCGTTCCTCCGTTCACGTCTCAGGCGCTCGGTGAGGTTCCCCTGGATCGCCCCGGTGACGGGGCGACGCTTCCTGACCGTGAGGATGGACACGACCAACAGGTGCAACCTGAGATGCAGCATGTGTCCGATGAGGCTGTCCGACTCCGATCCGGGCAGGACCTGGCACGACATGGACCAGGAGGTCTTCGACAGGATCGCGCGGGAGATCTTTCCCGTCGCCCGCAGCGTGACGCTCTCCTGCGGCGCCGAGCCGCTGTGCAATCCTTCCTTCGGCAGGCATCTCGAGGCCCTCTACCGGAGCGATGTGCCGGTGCGCGAGATGGTGACCAACGGAACCCTCCTCGGCAAGGAGCAGGCCGCGACGCTCCTCGCATATCCGCCGACGACCGTCTTCGTCTCCGTGGACGGAGCCCGGGAGCGGACACATGCGGCGATCAGGGGCGGCTGCAGCCTCGGGACCGTGACCGCGAACCTCCGGCGCCTCGTGGAGCTGCGCGGCAGGAGGAAGTACCCGCGCATCTGCTTCAGCACGACCATCCAGGAGGCGAATCTCCCGGAGCTCGGGGATATCGTGGACCTCGCAGCCGAGGTGGGGGCATCGGCGGTGTGCGGAGTCCCCCTCGTGGCCTACGAAGGCCTCGACCGCTGCGATGCCGTGCCGGACATGGGATCCTCCGAGGTCCGGGCCGCCGTCGAAAGAGCGTCAGCCAGGGCTGCTTCTCTGGGTCTGGAGTTCTCCGTGGCAGGGAGGGGTCTCAGATCCCCGGGGGAGAGCTGCCCGTACCTGGAGGGCTGGGTCTTCATCGACCCCGACGGCCTGGTCGATCCATGCCCCTACTGGAACATCGCCGAGCCCCTGGGGGACCTCAGGACATCAGGCTTCGACAGCGTCTGGCACGGCGGGGCCTATGAGCGGCTGAGGCGGTCCATACTGTCGGGACATCCCGGGGGGAACTGCGCCAGGTGCCCTGAGTTGACGGGGGCCGAGGCCGGGGAGCTGCACAAGCTGGATATTCCCGGACACCCGGGCGGAGAGAGGGGATGAAGGTCAGGGGAAGCTGTTCAACCCCATGAAGCTGGACACTCTCCAGGCATCCTCCTCCCAGAGCAGCCTGGCCTCCGATGGAAGCTCGAAGCCTCCCGCGGTGCTGAACACGAGCTGAACGACTGCTTCGTCATCCTCGACCGTGCTGGAGACCACCTCCATCGAGTACGGCGAGAACCTCGCCATCATGATGGGCAGTGAGACGGTGGCCCGAAGGTAGTCGGAGGCATCCCAGTCCCCTATTTCGTCGGCCGTGGCCGTGTAGCCCGCCTGCGAGATCCTCAGCATCGTCGCCTCCCGGGAGGCGCGGAGGCTCTGCTCGAGCGATTCGAGCATACCATCCACGATTTCCATCGCTTCCGACGAAACGAGGGTGTCCACCGCCGCGGCATCGCCTTCGCGGAGCGCCGTGAACATGAGGGAGGCCGTTTCTGCGGGATCGGGGATCTGCGACTGCGCAGAGGCGGGGACGGTCAGGAGGATCGCCGGGAACAGGCAATCGCGAATGAACCTCAAACCGCACCCCGCATTTCCTGGCTTGATCCGTATCGAATATACGGAGTGGATGCGTCCCGATCAATCTCCGGACGCGGGCCCGGAGGCCCACGCAGCCAGCGTGCCGAGAAGGGAGGACAGGGCCAGCTCGATCCCCTCCACAGCGATCCACTCGGTCCTGGAATGGAACATCTCCCCGCCGGTGGGCAGATTGACGCAGGGGATGCCCATGAACGACAGGCGGGATCCGTCGGTCCCCCCTCTTATGGAGCCTTCGACAGGGTCGAGCCCGGCCGCCCGGATACCCTCCATGGCGCGCTCCACCAGGCGCCTGTCCCTGCTCAGCACCTCGGCCGGATTCCTGTACTGCTCCTTCGTGGAGAGCTCGATCGCAGCCCCGGGGTACTTCACCGAGAACCATCTCCCGAGAGCCTCCAGCGACGACGCCCTGGCCTCCAGGCCCTCGCGCGTGAAGTCCCTCAGGAGGATCCTTATCCTGGCCTCGGCGGCGTTGCCCGAGATCGAGAGCGGATAGGTGTAGCCCTGCATCCCCTCGCTGTTCTCCGGCATCTCCTCCGCCCCGAGGGAGGCGACCATCTCGGACGCAATCCTGGCGGCGTTTACCATGAGCCCCTTGGCGCTCCCGGGGTGGACCTGTCTCCCGGTCACCCTCAGATCGGCGGCGGCGGCGTTGAAGGTCTGCGTCTCCACGTGCCCCACCGGGCCGCCGTCCACGGTGTAGGCCAGGGAGGCCCCGAAGGCCGTCGTGTCGAAGTGCTCGACCCCCCTCCCGGCCTCCTCGTCTGGCGTGAACGCCACTGCGAGAGCGGGCCTCGGCAGGGACGGGTCCGCCAGGAGGATGCTGCACGCCTCCATGATGATGGCCACGCCGGCCTTGTCGTCGGCTCCGAGGAGTGTGGAGCCGTCAGAGGTCACGATCGTGCCACCCGCATAGCGCTTCATGTCGGCTGTGCCGGAGGGATCGATGCAGATCCCGGGTGCGAGCGTGATCGGGCTTCCGTCCCAGCCGGCATGCAGCACGGGCTTGACGCCGGCTCCCGGAGCCTCGGGGGAGGTGTCCACGTGCGCGATCAGCCCGATGCGGGGGCCGCTCCCCGGGAGGGCGGCGCGGAGGACGCCGTACTCGCTCAGGTGGACGCCCTCCATGCCGAGCTCGCGCATCTCCCGCTCGAGGAGCCGAAGGAGGTCCCACTGGCAGGTCGTCGTCGGGCTCGTGGCCGAGGATTCGTCCGAGGTGGTCTCGATCTGCACATATCTGAGGAACCTCTCCAGGACGCCGCTCATAGCTTCTCCTCCCGCGGCTCGAAAGGTTGTAGTATATAGGCCGACCCGATGATCGCCCATTCGTCACCCCAAGGCCGGAGCCCTTGCAGGATGGAGAACTTCCTTACAGTGGTCGAGGTCGCCAGGTGCCTCGGCCTTTCCATCCCCGAGACCGAGAAGGCGCTCAAGAAGAGCGGCCTCGAATCGTCTTTCGTGGCGGGCAACAGGCGCTACCAGCGCGACGAGCTCCTCCACTGGATGGAGATCCGCTTCGGCAGCCTCACCGTGGAGCGGCTCAGGACGGTCGACTACTCCAATGCGTCGAACGCCGGGCTCGATCCCTCGCAGCCATACGTGACCAGGCTCCTGGAGGGGCATGTGAGATCCGCAGTGCCGGCGAGGACGAAGTCGTCCCTCCTGAGAACGCTTGCGGCCCTCGCGTGCGAGACGGGGCAGACCTATGACGAGGCCTCCCTGCACGACCAGCTGGTCGAACGCGAGGAGGTCTTCTCCACAGCCCTCCCCAACGGGGTGGCCTTCCCCCATCCCAAGGACATCCGCAAGATATACATGGAGGATGATCTGCTGCTGCTGGCCCGCACTCCCTCCCCGATCCCCTTCGGTGCTCCCGCGGGACGGCTGACCGGCCTCTTCTTCCTGCTGCTGCTCCCCTCGCCGAGCGTCCACCTCCATGTTCTCGCCCGCCTGAACCGGCTCCTCAGGGACGAGTGCCTCGTTTCAGGCCTCGAGGAGGCCCCCGGCCCGCAGGAGATGCTGGATCTGCTGGGAAATGCCGAGCGCAGCCTTGTCGAGGCCGCTGCGCCGGCGAAGGAAAGGTAGCGCGGAGAGCGCTGCTTCGAATCGGAGGTCTATGGGCTCATTCAAGGGTAGACATATCATCTCCTTGCGCGACATGAGCGTAGATGATCTCGGCACGATCGTCGAGGCAACCGCCAGGGTGAAGTCCGGGGGAGCCGCGGACATGCTCAGAGGCAGCACCGTGGCCGTGATGTTCTTCGAGCCGTCGACCAGGACGCGCCTCTCTTTCGAATCCGCGATCCTCCAGAGCGGGGGACGGGTCTTCGGCTTCGCCAGCCCCGGAGCTTCCTCTCAGAGCAAGGGCGAGTCGTTCGCCGACACCATCAGGACGGTCACGGGCTACTGCGACGCCATGGTGATCAGGCACCCGGTGGAGGGGGCGGCCCGGCTCGCCTCGGAGCTCGCCACCGTCCCGGTGATCAACGCAGGCGACGGCGCCAACCAGCACCCCACCCAGACCTTCCTCGACCTGTTCACCATGGAGGAGGAGTTCGGAAGGCTCGACGGGCTGAAGATAGGCATGATGGGCGACCTGAAATACGGGCGCACGGTCCACTCCCTGGCCATGGCCATGGCCCACTTCGGCGCCAGGATGACGTTCATCTCGCCCCCGAACCTGCGGATGCCGGACTCGGCGAAGGCGGAGCTGCTGGCCAGGGGTATCGGCTTCACCGAGGTGCAGCAGCCGGAGGAGGCGGGCGTGGACCTCGACGTGCTGTACATCACTCGCATCCAGAAGGAGCGCTTCGGTGATCCGCAGGAATACGAGAGCGTCGCGCACTGCTACAGGCTGACATGCGAGACGGTGAGGGCTCTGGGCGGATCGGTGAGGATCATGCACCCGCTGCCGAGGGTGGACGAGATCGCGGAGGAGGTCGACACGCTCCCCAATGCCATCTACTTCAGGCAGGCGCACAACGGCGTGCCCACGCGGCAGGCCCTGCTTGGCCTCGTGACTGGAGGTCTGGAATGACCGAGAGGACCTACAAGGTCTATTCGATCACGAACGGGACGGTCATCGACCACATCCCGACCCCGCTCGCGCTGAAGGTCGTCCGGATCCTCGGCCTGGGGCAGGAGGGCATCCTGACGATCGGCATGGGCTTCACCTCGAAGCGCCTGCCCGGAGGCAAGGACATCGTCAAGATCGAGAACCGCGTACTCTCCAGGAGCGAGACGGACATGATCGCCCTCATCGCCCCCGAGGCCACGATCAACATCATCAAGGACGGGGCCGTCCTGGAGAAGCGGCGCATATCCCTGCCCGAGGGCGTCACGGGGATCCTGAGGTGCCCCAATCCCAACTGCGCCACGCAGCAGCTCGGCGCCAGGCCCGACTTCAGGCTTGTCGACCCGGTGGGACCGGTCTACAGGTGCCGTTTCTGCGAGCGTGCGACCAAGGTCGATGCCGACCTGCTCATGCACGCCACGAGGGACTGATGGCCGGCCCGGCCCCGGCGGGGAGCACCTGGATGCCCTCGAGGAGGCATCCGCGCCTCTCCGCGGCCTGGGTGGCAGCCATCCTGTCCCTGGCCTACGGTGCATTCATCTATGCGAAATGGTCGAACCTGCCGCTCTGGAGCGATGCGATAGGCTATTCCTACAGGACTGCCTCGTGGATCGCCCAGAACGGGATGAGCCCGCTTCTGACCGGCGAAGGCCGGGGGAGCCAGGGCATGGGGCACCCCGCAGCATACATGTGGCTGTGGGCGCTCCTGATGCGAGTCGCGGGCGACACCGCCGCGGTGGCCCATCTGATGCCTGCCGCCTTCTCGGCCCTGGCGGTGTTCTCGGCCTTCCTGCTCGGGAGGAGTCTCGGAGGACGGACAGTCGGAGCCTGGACAGCCATCACGCTGGCGCTCAGTCCGTTGTTCCTGTCGCAGGCGGCGCAGCCTCTGATGGATGTTCCGTTCGCGGCCTTCGCCGCCCTCTCTCTCGAGCGCTATGCGCGCCGGAGGTTCGGACAGGCCGCCCTGTTCTGCATGGCGGCCGTCGCCTGCCGGGAGACGGCTCTCCTCCTGGCACTGGTCTACGTCTTTCTCGAGCTGTCATCGAACGGTTTCAGGAACCCGCGCAGGCTGGCCCTCTTCTGCTCGCCCGCGCTCGTCATGCTGGCCACCGCTCTCCTGAACCTGGCTGCGAACGGCTACCTCGTGAACCCGGACTTTGCCGGGGATCACCTCCCTCTCGCTCCCGGCTGGCTCTGGACGAGGCTGAGGCAGTTCGCCGGCCACCTCTACGCAGGCAACGGCAGATGGCTGCTCGTGGTGACGGCGCTGGCAGCCGGACTCACGAGGGTGTCCACGAGCAGGATGCCCGTCGCGGCAGTCCTCGTTCTCCTGTCCCCGGCCATCCTGTACCCGCCGGGCAGGCTCCTATGGCTCGCCGCCGCAGGCGCCGCGACACTCGTCCTCCTGCTCAGGAAGGGGGAGCTGCCGGGTGCCCCGGGTCTCGCCCTGATCCTCTTCCCGGCGGTCATGGTGCTGTTCCATGTCTTCATCGTCCTGTTCGCTCCGGACGACACGTTCAACCTGTTCAGGTACATTCTCGCCGCATATCCCGCCCTGCTCGCAGGAGGCTACTCCTACCTCAGGAGGAGGGGCAGCGTGAGATCGGTGCATGCCATCGGGCTCGTCCTGACGGCCATGACCTTCGCGTCGGGGATGCACATCGAGTCCGCCGCCCAGCCCGAAGCCACCCAGGAGTTCCTCGATCTGCCGTACGCGGAAGCCTCGCTGCTGCGCTACGCGGCTTCCAGGGGCGACACCCTGGTCCTTCCGGAGTCCGACATGGACCTCGCCCTCCACCCTGCGGTCGGATACTCCGCATCGCCCCTCCCCGCCAGGACGCTGCGCGAGGGGGACATGCTGGATCCGTCAGCGGCGTACACAGTCCTGATCCCGTATGCGGAACATCTCCTCCCGGACTGGGGACGGCTCGTGGGATCCGCGCTGCCGGCTTCCTCGGCACTCGACACCCTGGTGACGTGGAGGTCCGAAACCCTGAGGCTGACCCTCCTCCGGATCTCTCCCCGCAGATAGAGCCTGACCCGGCGCCCCCTCCGCGGGGCGCCGCCTCCAGCCGGGGGATGCCTCCCGGGGGAACCCGGCATGGAGGAATCACACGCCGGTCCGGCGATCGGTGACCCATGCGCAGGAACAGGGCCGATATGAAGAGGGGCCCCGGTCGCCCGGGGCCCCTCCCTCATGGGATGGCGGCTGCTAGTTCAGCACCACCACTCTCTGCATCGCAAGCATCCCGTCGCCCTGCAGGCAGCACGCATAGGTGCCTGCAGGCAGTCCGTCGACGGTCGCCTCGCGCGAGCCGGCGTCGAACCAGCCGTTCTCGATCTCCCTGACGATCCTGCCGCTCATGTCGTACACCGACAGGGTGGCGTTGCCGGCCTGCTGGAGGGTCCACCTGAGGGTGAACGCCCCCGCGCAGGGGTTGTCCGAGAGCAGCACGAGGGCCTGGGTGCCCTCCTGGCCCTCGGAGACTCCGTCAGGGGCCCAGGCGATGAGGACGTCCCAGAGCGCGGGAGTCTGGTAGGGCTGGGTGGTCGAGAGCGTGACCCGGTACTGGACGTACCTGTCCCCGTTCGAGAGCACGCCTATCAGGCTCGTCGGGGAGACCGTCAGGTCGCCGGACCACGGACCCATGTCCGCGGCGTTGTCGGAGCTGCGGAGGTTGAAGACTATGCTGGTGCCTCCGGGCTGGTTCAGGCTCCAGTAGAAGAACTGCCAGTAGGTGAGCCCGTCGATCGTGTCGAAGATCGAGGATTCGAGCACGCCCGGCGTCGAGAAGCCGGCGATCCTCCACCAGCTGATCTTGTCGCCGTTCATGGCGGTGGCCGCGATGTCGTACACGCCGTCGCCGTCGAAGTCGCCTGCGGAGACCGCGCTGGCACCGTCGAAGTTGGACGAGATGGTGTACTTCGTCCAGTTCCAGGCCGTGCCGTCGTTCTTGTACCAGACCACGTCATCGGCGATCTCGCCGGAGGCGGCGATGTCGAGGTCGCCGTCGATGTCGAAGTCGTGTGTGTACACGCAGCTCGCACCGGAGAGAGTGGCGTCGATGGTGCGCATCGTCCACTGGTAGCTGGTGTCGCTGTAGTCGTAGAGGGCGATCCGCTGGGCGTTATAGCAGGCGACGGCGATCTCGTTGTAGCCGTCTGCGTCCATGGGAGCGGCCGAGATGCTGACGGGTCCGCCGACTCCGGTCGCCACCGTCTCCTTGATCCAGCTGCCGGTGAAGTTCAGGTCGTTCCTGTAGAGGATGATCTTGTCCTGGGAGTAGGAGGTGGCCACAACATCGAGATCGTTGTCGTTGTCGATGTCTGCTGTGTTGCAGGCGTAGGCGCCGATCAGGGAGCCGTCGATGTAGCTCTTGATCCAGGGAAGCCCCGAGGAGAGCCTGTTCTGCCACCATGCGACGTCGCCCGTGGAGTAGGAGACGCCTACGACGTCAGCATCGCCGTCGTTGTCGAAATCGGCGCAGCGGATCTCGCGGGCATCGAAGTCGGACTCGAGGATGTGCGATAGCCAGCTCGTCCCGCCCGTCCTGTTCTCGAAGAAGATGATCTCGTCGTTAGTCCCGCCCGACACCAGGACATCCCTGTCCCCGTCGCGGTCGAGGTCGGCCGACGCCACGAACATCGGTTCGAGGACGGATCCGATGGCGTGCTCCGTGAAGCTGTCGCCGCCGCCCTCGTTCTCCCACCAGGAGATGCTGTTCTCGAACCTGGCCACACCCACGACGTCCATGTCACCGTCGTTGTCGAAGTCGCATACGAAGAGGTGCGCGGCGCCGTCGAACCCGGTCGTTATCGGGTTCTCGCCCATGTCGATGACGAGCTTCAGCTGGCCGGGCGTGGTGTCCCAGTCGAGGTCGGTGGCCACGTTGAACCTGTTGCCCCAGGTGGTCACGGGACCCGGAATGCCCGGGCCGCCCGACCAGTCGGTCTGCGATGCGGAGTTGGCCCAGAGGGCCGGCGCCGCCAACGCCAGGATACAGAGCACATATATGGACATCTTCATGGAGTTCCCCCATCCTCATGAGAGTGGCTGCTTCTCTGTATATGTAACAGGCGAGTCAATATATCAACCGCCTTTCGGAACCTCTCCACCGCTATGCGCCTCACCCTTCCGGGACGACGTCTTCCCGGAATATCTGTCCCGCTCGCTGAATATGCATCCGCAATAGGGCTGGCGGTACATCCCCGCCGCCCTGGAGATCGCGACCGATTCCCGGTAGTGCGGCCGCAGGTCCCTGTAGACGAACTCGACTCCCGAGATCCCCGCCGCCTCCTCGCCTGCCGCTCTCAGCAACCCGTGGTCCTGCCAGGGGCTCAGCAGGAGCGTGCTCGTGAAGAAGCCGAAGCCCAGGTCCGCCGCTCTTGCGGCCGCGGCTCCGAGCCTGTCGCGGTAGCACGCTGCGCAGCGGCTCCCACCGGCTCCCAGGAGCTCGCGGAGGTTTTCCTCGAGCGGGTAGGCGTCGTCGAAGAGGATCTCCAGCCCGATCGCCGGAGCGAAGGATGCCAGGGCGTCGCGCCGCCTGCGCCATTCCGACAGCGGATGGATGTTGGGATTTCGGAAGAAGCCGGTGAGGCTCCACCCCTCCGCGGCCAGGGCCGGAGCAGTGGCAGTGAGACACGGCGCGCAGCAGACATGGAGGAGGAGGTCGTCGCTCATCCCCCGCCTCCCCTGCCCGGCTCGAACAGGTCCTGCACCGGGAGGGCCGGGAGGCCGAGGTGCCTGCATGCGCGGGGTGTCGCGCATCTGCCCCTGCTGGTCCTGTTCAGGAAGCCCGCGGCGAGGAGGAAGGGCTCGACCACGTCGATCAGGGTGTCCTGTTCCTCGTTGAGGGTGGCTGCGAGGGCGGAGACGCCGACGGGGCCGCCCGAGTACTGCTCGATGATGATGCGCAGGTAGCGTCGATCCAGGGAATCGAGGCCGGCTTCGTCCACGCCGTGGACGTCCATGGCCTCGACCGCCGTGTCCTCGTCGATGCCTTCCTTCCTGGCGATCTGCGCGAAGTCCCTGACGCGCTTCAGGAGCCTGTTGGCTATCCTGGGCGTTCCCCGGGCCCTCATGGCGACGGCTTCCGAGGCGGCGGGCGAGATCGGGATCCCGAGGAGTCCTGCGGACCTCGTGACGATGCTCACGAGTTCCTCCACGGAGTAGAAGGCGAGGTGGAGCGAAAGCCCGAACCTGTCCCTCAGAGGACCCGTGAGCAGGCCCGCCCGTGTCGTCGCTCCCACGATCGTGAACCTGGCGAGCGACAGCCTGACCGTCCGGGCGTGGGGCCCCGGATCGAGGACGAAGTCGATCTGGAAATCCTCCATGGCGGGATAAAGGTACTCCTCCACCACCCGCGGCAGCCTGTGGATCTCGTCGATGAAGAGCACCTCTCCGGCCTTGAGGTTGGTGAGGATGCCGACGAGATCGGCCGCCCTCTCGAGCGACGGGCCGGAGCTGGTCACTATCGAAGACTCCATCTCCTCGGCTATGACGTGTGCGAGGGTGGTCTTGCCAAGGCCCGGCGGCCCCGAGAAGAGGATGTGCTCGAGCGGCTCGCCCCTCTCGCGGGCTGCGCGGATGGCGATCGACAGGTTCTCGACGACGCTCCTCTGTCCGATGTACTCCGACAGGCTGCGCGGCCTGAGGTTGGTGAGGACGGACTCCTCGCCGTTCTGGGCCTGCGAGGAGAGGAGTGGCTGTCTGCTCATGTCCGGTTCCTCCGGCGCATGGACTCGGCCACGATGACGCCGGCGTCCGCCGAGGAATCCAGGGACGAGGAGGCCTCGGCGACGAGGTCGGCGGCCTCGCGCGCCGACAGGCCGAGCTGCACGAGGATCGTCCTCGCGGCCGCCGCGGCGGGGATCCGGGCGGCGGGCAGGCCGTCGCGGAGAGGCCCGAGCTTCCTGGTCAGCTTGTCCTGGAGGGAGGCCACGATCTGCTTCGCCCTGGCCCTGCCGATGCCGGGAAGCGTCGAGAGGAAGGCCTCGTCACCCCTGGCGATGGCCGCCGCTATCTCCGCCGCGGGCCTTGCGAGCGCCTTAACCGCCGCCTTGGCCCCGACACCGGAGACGCCGAGGAACTGGTCGAACAGCTCGCGCTCGAGCTCGTCGGCGAACGCCACCGCGAC
>DIAQ01000108.1:0-223 GCA_002414865.1 candidate division Hyd24-12 bacterium UBA5074
GCGAGGAGGAGCCTGAGGTTTGCGAACTTCTGCCAGTCGTCACCGGGCATCTTCCCCAGCATGGAGGACTTGCCGTGCACGACCTCGTCGTGGGAGAAGGGGAGGACGAAGTTCTCGGTGTATGCATAGAGGAGAGAGAACGTGAGGTCGTTCATGGAGGACTTCCTGTGGACAGGGTCGAGGGAGAAGAAGCGGAGCGTATCGTGCATCCAGCCCATGTTCC